>CAZXQV010000130.1:0-4089 GCA_964643195.1 uncultured bacterium
CACTTGGTTCTGGATTAGGCTGGTGGCTTGCAATCGCCTTGATTGCAGCGATACGCGAGAAGCTGACCTATTCTCACATACCCAGAGGGCTCAATGGAATGGGGATTACCTTCATTATGACAGGGCTGATGGCGATGGCTTTTATGGGATTGCTGGGTATCAATTTAGCTTATCCGACAGCTCAAGAGGCGCAGATTTTAGAAGAATCGACTTTGCCACCCAAAGAGCAATTCCCCGTATAGCCGATTCAGTTGAAAACTGCAGATTGGGATTGTGTGCTAAAGCCCGGAAGCTATCGACTATAAAGAAAAAAGAGAGCCATCTCTAGCTCTCTTTTTATCTTAACTCATTGCTTGTGAATCGTATATATAGCCGATTCATTAATTCGTAGTGGCCATGTCACCTTGAAGACGGTCAAATCCCTTCTCTAAAGTACTCAAACCGAAGAGACCACCCTTTGGATCTGAAGTATCGCGCCATGTTAACCACCAAGCACCAACAATCGTGACTTCCATAAGTCCACGCCAAGCTTGATTTGTAAAAATCTTTTTAGCTTCAGCTGCAGTCGGCTGGTCATTCAATTGAGACTCTACCTTATCTTTTGTTCTATCAAAAAAACCTTTTGCTCTTGTAAAGAAAGCGCCGACTGAATCGCCATTTTCTGCTTTGACTTTCGCTCGCTGTGACAGCTTAGCTCCGGAAGAACAGCAGCTATAATAGGCGTAGCCAAATCCAGCAATGATCAGACGCGCTATGCCTAGAATCACACAGCCACCCAGATCATAGACCACATAGGCCGCGACGTGTAGTGGTTTACTTGTACAACTTACTTCTGACATATAACCTCCTTGATCACAATTAATTATATCATCCAAAACAGATTCATAACAAGTTTTCCTTGTAATCAGTTTCGGTTAAAAGATTTTCAAATTCTTTTTTATTATTTATTTTTATTTTATAGAGCCAGCCATCTGATTCAGATTTTTTATTAATTTTTTCAGGATTCTCTTTTAAAGAAAGATTTGGTTCTAAAATCTCACCGCTCAAAGGAAAATAGAGATCAACAGCGGCTTTTGTCGATTCAAGGACTACCCCCTCTTCACCCGCTTTCACTGTACGTCCTTTAGGCGGAAGCTCCACATAAACCACGTCTCCCAGCTCTTTCGCAGCCTTCGATGTGATTCCAATAGTTGCGATTTCTCCCTCTAACTTCACCCACTCATGCGTCTTCGTATATTTCATAGTCATCCTACTATAGGGTATTAAAATTTAAATTACTACTTATACTTTAATCGACTAAATATAAGCTGGCCCAGAGGTTAGGATGCTGCTCGATTGGAAAATCTTCAGCTGAAGCAGAAAATACCTGCCAATCTCCCTCAAAACTCAATACTCTGTAATTAAAGCCAAGCTTGTTAAATTGTGAGGGATCATAGCCGCAAAGCGCTTCTTTGGGAATAAAAATTTCCATCATCCGCTTGCCCTTTTCTTTCTTAGATTTTACTTTGAAAAGATCGGGGTGGGCGAGCGGATGACGCTCTTCAGTCCGAAACCGGGTGATCTCTTTCGCAATCTCACCATCTACCATTTCAGGCAGAAAGATGAAGTGATGGCAAAATCGTGTCATCGTAGCGCTCTTTAAATCACGACTATCGATGAAAAGCTCAACCACATCACCCCTCAAATGAGGCTGATTAAATGCTCGATTGATTTCGAAATGAAAGTGAAGACCCGAATGACTCCATGAAACAAAGACTTTGGCCATTTTAGTTTCAAGAAGATCAGGCAAGAGGGTTGGCTCCTGACCTATATCAACTTCGATATCGAAGAAATGAAGCGGTTCTAAAGGGACGAGTCCATCAAGCATGGGCAATCAGGTCAGTCAAAAACTTCTCTTTGATCTCTTGAGAAAGAAGACGCTGCGCTTGCTGTATTTTGTCTTGAGGTATCACCCTATCTACACGCTTATCGATGAAACGGTAGAAGTAAGCTCCCTCATCTTTATCCGCAAGGACAGGAGATGTTCCCTCAACAAGATGATCGATTGCGATGAAGCTCGGCTCTACGCGCGATAGTGTCATTTCCCGAGTAACGGGAGCAAATATTGACTCTGTTGGTTTTTGTAAAAAAGCCACAAAGCGACGTGACATCGCCTCTTCTAACGAAAGCTTTGAATCGATTTGATCTCTTCTTTTCGTAATCAATTCTGTTCCATCACCAAGTGGCGGAGCATCTTTAAAGCCAAGAACTTCAGGACCTTCTGGCCTTTTCATCACTAATACGCGGTAATAATTCTTGTTATCTTCTGTGTAACCTGTAATCTCATCTTTCTCTAACAAAGCTTTAAAATTACTCACACCTTTTAATTCCTTGTAAGGCTCATTCGTCAAAAAGATTTTCATCTCTTTCATCTCTACATTTGCAAGGGCTTCTGCTATCCACTGAGGATTCGCTTCAACAATCTGCTGACGCGCAAACGCATCGATTTTGGCTCTCATTTTACTTGAGCAATTGTCAAGTTTTTCACTCTTCAATTCAGCAAAACGCTCTTCAAGTTTTTCAAGATTTTCCTCTTCCCATTCCCATGTCTCACGCATGCTGACACGAGCTTCCAGCGCTCGCTTTTCCAAATGACCGACATAGAGTTCATAGCGCTGGCCCACTAAATTGGGGGCGCGCTCACGAATCTTTTCTATAGCATCCATTTTAGCTGGCAAGCCTAATCCCTCTTGCGGAGCCACTGCCGCCAAATAAAGTTCAAACTGCTTCCACTCATCGAGATTTGCAAAACGCAACTCTTCCGGCATCTGGGTCACTTCTACTGTCGCATATTCATGAGCATAGGCATAAAACTCTTCCAAAGCTAATGTGTCTACCAGTGCTGACTGACTCACATCATCCAAAAGTCTCTCAAAGAGCATCACCGATTCCATCACTTTGAGCAAGGTTGCTGGATCATAGCCGTTATAGCGTACGAAAGCTTGAAAAAGAGCTTGTGGCCCCGCAAGCTCGCCCTCTAATTCCCGACGAAAACTTTCGTAAGTCGCTTGAGTTCTGGCGTATACCTCAGACAGAACTTCTTCATTGGTAACAACGTAACCCTTGTCTCTAGCAAGCTCTGCTCCTTTGAAAACAAGGCAAGCTGCAGCTTCAATATAGTCAGCACCAAACCAACTTTCTAAATCATGATAACCAAAAAGAGAGATCTCACCCCTTGCTAATCTGATATCTCCTTGGATATTCGCATATTCACGCTCTTGATAGCGCAACATCTGAGAGAGCAAGGCAGGTGGAAAATGGCGCTCTGCTTGGTAAAGCTTCACACGAGTCTCAAAACTACAATCTCCATGCTGCCATTTTCCTAAGAGATCCTTAAGCTGCGGTGCAAAAAGAGCCCAGCAGCTCTCAGCAGAAAGGGCAGGGGCTTGAGGATGGACGTAAGGCTTAAAGCTCTTTTCAACCTCATTTTTTTCAATGAGCCAATCGCAATAGCCTTCGATTGTTGTATAAAGTGGGCTTGTTAGAAGTGTATTGGAAATAAGACCGCTGTTCAAATAGTTGGTTGCAATCAACCCTTGCGGTGTAGGAAATGGCGACTGCTCACTTTTTAAGAATAGAGTCATTTGATTCATGAGCGAGCGATGGATCTTACGCTTACCCACTTTCATGACTACTGGATCTTCCCCTTTCCCGCTTGGAGCAAAGGTTTGGTAGGTACCGAAGAAGACAAAAGAGGTGATAATAACTGCAGTTACCACATAAAAAATAATTTTTTGATACTTACGAAAGAGGTGCAACATAGATCGCGATCATAGTGGATTCTTCAATTATAGTCGATTCAATTCAAAGAGGTGATCCCGTGTCGATTCGATTGGGATTGATGGAAGGGACTAAACAAAGCCGTTAAAATCTTTCTGGAGTTCTCCTATGTAAGCGGTGTGGATATCAAAATACCAGCCGCGCGCCTCTTCTGGAGAGATCTTAGCTGAATGCTCAAAATCTCTCTTGAAAACTATCTTCATATCATCCACCACTTTTTTTGATCGGATGACAGCGATCAACTCATATTCTCAATCGACACTGTTTGAA
>CAZXQV010000131.1:0-4078 GCA_964643195.1 uncultured bacterium
AGAGTCGTTTTTTGACAGAATATAGCCCATTGAGACAGCTTGGTTTAATGAAACAAAAATTGACATCCACTTGCCGAGAGATTCAGCAGAAGGCGCAAACAGGCCTTTTGCTCAAAAGAGAGCGCCTCTCAAAACTGGAAGAGAACTTGTATGCTTTGGACCCAAGAAATGTGTTAAAAAGGGGTTACAGCATCTTGTTGGCTCAAAATGAAAATTCTGTTATTGTATCGACTCAACAAATGAAGCCTGGCGACCATTTGCGCGCAGTGCTTGCTGATGGTGAAAGGGAGCTGATTGTTCATGACGAAGTTTGAGAAAGGTTTTAGCCGTTTAGAAGAGATTTTGGACCGAATGAATTCGGGAAAGGTTCCCCTTGAGGAGTCTTTGAAGCTCTATGAAGAGGCAGATGGGCTACTCTCCTCTTTAGGAGTCGAGCTTTCCGATGCTGAAAAAAAAATCGAGATGCTTGTAAAGAAGCGTGAACAAGAGCCAGAAAAGGTTCCCTTTGGATAATATCAAAAATCTTTCTATCGATGAGCTCAGCGGATTGGCGAGCCGAATTCGATTGCGGATCATCGATGTGATGTCTAAAAATGGGGGGCATCTCGCCTCTAACCTGGGAACTGTTGAGCTTACGTTGGGACTACACTACGTTTTCAACTCACCAGAAGACCGTTTTATTTTTGATGTGAGTCACCAAACCTACACACATAAACTGCTCACTGATCGCGACAACAGCCTCTTTGATAAGATACGTCAGACGGGTGGTTTGTCAGGCTTTGCCCATCCCCAAGAGTCGTCTCACGATCACTTCTATGCGGGCCATGCTGGCACAGCTCTTTCTTTAGCACTTGGGCTTGCCAAAGCGAGAGATCTTGCAAAGAGTGAAGAGCACATCATTCCCGTGATTGGAGATGCTACACTGACATGCGGCCTCTCTTTAGAAGCTCTCAATAATATCAAACGAGAATTGGGAAAGTTCATTGTGATCCTCAACGACAATGCGATGTCGATCTCTAAAAATGTCGGGGGCATCACAAGCATTCTCAGCCGTCTTTTGAGCAATCCAACAACAAGTCGGGTGGCTCGCGAATTAGATATGCTGATCTCGACAATTCCACTTTGTGGAAATATCCTAGCAAAGAAGAGTCAGCAGTTTGGAGCCTCTCTCAAAAATCTGGTGAGTCCAGCCCCCTTCTTCCAACAGTTTGGCCTCTCCTACATCGGCCCTGTGGATGGTCATGATATAAAGAAAGTGGTAGCAGTGCTCAATGCGGTCAAAAATCTACCGATGCCAGCTCTCATCCACTTCTATACGACAAAAGGTCAAGGGGTGAAGGCTGCAGAGGATGATCCAATCGCATTCCACGGCGTCAAACCTTTTGATCCTAAGACTTGTAAATTCCATCCCAATCCTTCCTCAAAGCCCACCTTTCCCAAAATTTTTGGCAAACAGATCGTACAAATGGGTGAACGCGATGAGACCATCACCTTGATCACGCCTGCAATGTCACTTGGCTCCTCATTGGATAATTTTTTTGAGCGCTTTCCAGAAAGAAGCGTCGATGTCGGCATTGCTGAGGGGCACGCCGTCACTTTTGCCGGGGGTTTAGCAAAGTATCATAACCGTAAGGTAATCTGCTCGATCTACGCCACTTTCTTACATCGTGCGCTAGACAACCTTTTTCATGATGTTTGCTTGCAAAATATTCCTGTTGTTTTTGCGATCGATAGAGCTGGGTTGGCAACGGGCGATGGCCCTACACACCATGGTATTTATGACATCTCCTTTATGCGAACGATGCCTAGAATGGTGATTTGTCAGCCGAGAAATGGCCAGTTGCTCAAAGAGCTTTTGGAGTCAGCATTTTTGTGGAAAAGGCCTACTGCTATTCGTTATCCCAACATGGAGACTGATGAAGGCACAGCAGCTTTAGAATATAGACCGCTTGGTAAGGGCGAGGTATTGGCGCAAGGGCAGGATTTGCTGATCATTGCCCTCGGCACTTGCTGCTTGCTTGCCACCGAACTGCGCGAACTTCTACTCAAATGCAACGTCTCTGCAACAGTTGTCGATCCAATTTTTGTGAAACCATTGGATACAGAGCTTTTAAGTCGGCTGCTTCTTGACCACAAACATGTGGTCACAATTGAAGAGCATGCGATCAAGGGTGGATTTGCATCAGAATTTAGTCAATTTCTTCTAGAGCATCAATTTGGTGAGACTGAGCTGCTTTCTTTTGGTATACCTGAAGTTTTCATCGAGCATGGCAGCTACAAAGCGCTCTTGAAAGAGTGCAATATGCAAGTGGAGCAGATGGCTCGGAAAATCATCACATATTTTGGATTGGGGGCTACACATGATCGTTGCGCTCTTCATCAATAGTCAGAAACGGGATCATATACAAATTGGTGTGGATGTTTCCAATTTTCTGAAAGAGAGAAAGGTCCACGTTGTCTCCCCTGACGAGGAGCTCAATCTACCGACTCTGAATTCAGTGCAGCAGATCGACTATGCCATTGTCCTTGGAGGTGATGGTACGATCTTAAGGTTGATGCATCACTATCCCCATCTAAATGCGCCAGTGCTCGGCATCAACAAAGGCCATTTGGGTTTTTTAACCGACATTCCACTTTCTGACCTCTATGCTAGCCTCGAGGAGTTTGTAAAGGGTGAGTTTGTGGTGCAGGAGAGGCTGATGATGGATGGAAGCATGGAAGAACATGATTTCTTTGCGATCAATGACATTGTGATTCACCGCGCCAAAAATCCTTCATTAGTGGATCTTTCGATTCATGTCGACGGCCTTTATCTCAATACCTTTAGTGCCGATGGGATCATCCTTTCGACGCCTACAGGCTCTACAGCCTACTCACTCGCAGCTGGCGGCCCGATCATGACACCTGAGCTGGAGGCGCTTGTTTTGACGCCTATCTGCCCTCATACGGTATCGAATAGACCTCTTGTTTTAAAGCCCGACCGCGAGATTGAGATCCAATATTTGAGCGAGCAAGACCCTGTAGAGATTACCTATGATGGGGTATCGCGGTATTCACTATTGACCAATCAGACGGTGAAGGTGCGAATTTCTAAAAGAAAATTTATGATGGTAAAGCTGACTCGGACCGACTACTTTGCCACCTTACGAACGAAGCTAAACTGGTCTGGCCAAGTCCGTTACACTCATGATTTAACATAAATCAAAAACTGATGAATACACACTGAACAAATAAACAGTCTGCAAACGAAATCTCTGTACAATCTTGACCTTTAAACTCTTTAGATTCTTGGTGTGCGTCGGGATAACTTTTCATGATTTTGCGAGATAGTGCTGGTGATACTCTTCTGCTCTATAAAACTCACTGGCTGGCAAAACCTCAGTCGACCCTTGTTTAAGCCTTAACGCGACTTCCCTCTGCTTGTCTGTCAGATAGAAGATCGCGGATTTATATTGGCACTTTTGCAACCCTGGACTATGCACTTCATAGAAACGCTTAATCAGTGACTCATACGTTGCTGAGTCATCAAAAAGGATTTCAATCGCTTCCGTATGGCCACTCTTGCCCGAACAAACTTCTTCATAGCTAGGGTTTACAAGCTCCCCACCTGTATATCCCACCACCGTTTCAAAGTCAGGAAAATCCCTCTGGATACCCCAAAAACAGCCTCCACCCAAAATCGCTCTCTCTTTTCCTTTGATAAAAGCTGGGTTGAAACGCATCGAAAGGCTATTGACGCAGTGCCTCACATTTTTTGCAGTAAACCCCTCTCCTTCAAACACATGACCGAGATGTGCATCACATCTAGCGCAGCGGATCTCTAGACGGTGGCCATCGGGTATTCTTTTGATAGCTCTTGGAATCTCGTCATCAAAGCTTGGCCAGCAACAGCATGAATGGCCCGGCCCCTTCCATCGCTTGATGCGCGAGCGTGCGATGCAGCGGAGGGCACTCATTGTTGGGCAGGGGCAGCCGCAGGTGGACGATAGGGACACGCAGGCCGCACGGCCCTGGGTGGACAGGGCGCGGCTGCATGAGATGGCGGTGACTTCCCCGCCGGCCCCGGCAGGGAAGTCAC
>CAZXQV010000132.1:0-3917 GCA_964643195.1 uncultured bacterium
CATCGAGCGCGCGCACATGATCTTCAAAGTTGCCAAGAATCCCTCCCGTTTGCGCTAACGCTTCCAATATTAACACACCAGGCAAAATCGGCCGCTCTGGGAAATGACCTGTAAAGCAGGGCTCATTGGCTGTTACATTTTTCAAGCCTAAAATGGATGGCTTGTCGTGGTCGATCTCTAAAATCTTGTCAACCAGCAGAAAGGGATAACGATGCGGCAGCATCTTCATGATCTCTTTTGCTCCATATAATTCTTTCATGATACCTTCTCACATAGCGATTCCATTAAAAGCCTTCCCATTTGGACATTAGTCTCATGCCCACTACAAATCGCAATAATATGCGCTTTGAAAGGAAAGCCCACAAGCATTAAATCTCCCACAAGATCAAGAACTTTGTGCCTCACCATTTCATCAGCGAAACGCAAGCCCTCTTTGCTGATCACGACGTCATCCTTAATGACCACAGCATTCTCTAAACTACCACCACGGATCAATCCACGCTCCATCAAAAATGAAATTTCTTCATAAAGAGCAAATGTACGGCAAGGAGCTAGCTCTTTTTCAAAACTCTGAGCATCAACATCAAGAGAGAAATACTGGCACTTGATGATCGGCACTGTTGGGTAGTGGAGCGTATAGCTAATTCTAAATTTATCGCAAGGAAGCGCAACGATATGCGTTCGACCAGCTGAATAATGCAACGGTTCTGCTAATGACAATATAGAAATTGTTTCCGACTGCTCTTCTATGCCTGCTTCACGAATCATGGACAGAAAAGGAATTGAGCTGCCATCCCCAACCGGGGGCTCCATATCTGAAATTTCAATAATTAAATTGTCAATTTGATGAGCATGCAAAGGAGCTAATACATGCTCCACTGTTTGGACATGGCAATCTCCTACACCAATCGTTGTACTACGTTGAGTTTCTTTGACATATTCAATCGCCGCTGGAATCTTGGGTCTACCTGGACAATCTGTGCGCTCAAAAAGAATGCCGGTATGAGCTGGCGCTGGAACGAAACGCATTGTTACCTTTTTACCCGTATGAATGCCAATCCCCGAAAATGAGACTGGTCTCTTCAGAGTTCGTTGTTTCCGCGCTTCCATTGTCAAGAAACTGTAGACCAGAACCGATTTTTTAGCAAGATGAGTAAACAGAGAATCGAAAGGAAAATAATGAGGCGATTTCCAGTCATGGTGTAGAGAGTTTTATAGTTATGAAGTGGAATATCTAGCTTGAGAATAGCCGCTTTAGCATCAACTCTACCAGTCTCATAGGGCAAATAGGCGATCCTCCGCCCTAAGCTATCCACACCACAGGTAACACCTGTATTGCAAGCACGCAATAGAGGAATCCCCTGTTCCACACTGCGTAGCTTGCCGTGAAAATAATGAGAGACTGGTAGACGGCTCTTTGGGAACCAACCATCATTACTAATATTGATATGAATCTTCGCTCCATTACGCCTGCTTTTCATCATCAATCCACCATGCACCTCTTCATAGCAGATGCTCACGCCCAAATCTCCACCCAATACTGTCGCCTCTCTGCCTGGAGAAAAAAAGAGCAGATTTTCCAAACTTCCCACTGAATAAGCGCGCGCCACAATTTTTCTAAATGGCTTTGATTTCAATATTTTAAGAAATGGCATATACTCACCAAACGGAACTAGCTGCTGCTTAGAATAGGTTTGCATAGTAGAACCATAAGGTTCAAGGAGGCAGGCGACATTATGCTGGGATTCCTCTAGTCCAATAATAACGCGCGCACTAAATGTGTTTGCTATTGTTTGAGCAAAATAATTATTCCCTACAAACTCAGCATCATTAATGGGGAAAATAGCATCTGGCAAATAGAAGGAAAGAATCGCCTGCGCAAATGTTTTTTCAAAAAATGGAGCGGAGGCAGGCCCGGGGACAGCAGCTTCCGGGAAAACAATTAGATCAACTTCTTCTCCTAAATACGCACTCAACATTGAAAGCATATGCCTCCATTGATCTGGCAACGATAACGGTTTCACCTTTGGATTGACTGGATAGCGCATTTCAGGGGAGAGCGCAGGCTGGACAAGTAAAACAGTAGCCTTCTCTTCCATTTTTCCAGATTGCAAGCCGACTTGAGCCAATCCATAAAGAAACGGCACTAGAATGGCCGCACAGGCAGCCATTTTTTTTCCACGTAGAACAAAAAGATTGGTTGTGATCACCCAAAACGAGAGCCCAAGGACTCCTGCTATTGAAGCTAATTGTGAGGTTAGAAGTGATGCTGATAGAGCAAGACCTATAGGGTCGAATCCATAGCCCGAAAAGAGGCAGAGTAAACAGCTCCACTCCATCAAAACCCATGCAGCCGCAACCGCAAAAACAGCTTTTGTATTTGCAACCATCAACGAAATAATACCAAACTGCACTCCCTTTAGCAGCAGGATGAAAAGATAGCCGAGAAGCACAAGAGGCCCTATATAATGAGTAGAGGTCAGCCAATTGACATGGAGTGCCTGAATAGCACCAAACCAGATAGCTGCACAAAGAAACTTTTTAATTAAATTCGTCCAATAGGAGTTTCCTTTCCAAAAAAGAGCATAGCCAATAGAAGAGGTGAGAAAACAGCAGATGGAACTCCAATCTGGCTGAGCTGCACCCACAAAGAGAAAAGAGCAGAGAATCAAAGAGATACTTGACTTCAGCGAGAGTGTTGTGCTAAACTTCCCGTCACATGGCGCGCCCTTATCCAGAATATCACCTCTTTCAACTGTTACGTAGATTCGATAACCAACATCTTCCCTTAGACCTCTTTTTAAGTCACTATTTTCGGTCTAATAAAGCATTGGGAGCCAAAGATCGACGTTTCATCGCAGAGGCTGTCTACGGGATGATTAAGTGGCAATCTTTGATTGACTATCTAGCTGAGGGTCATCCCTCTTGGGAAAAGCGTTTTTCGATTTTCCGTACACTGCAGCCTGCTAACTTTCTCCATGTCGATAAAATTCCTTTACATATCCGACTCGCCTTTCCTCAAGAATTTGTCACTATTTTGGTCAAAGAATATGGAGAAAAAGAGGCTATTCGACTCGCTCAAGTGAGCAATAGCGAAGCACCAATCGCTGTCCGCATCAATCCATTGAAGACCACGCGGGAGGAACTTTTAGAACGCTGGAAGGAACTGGGAGCTATTCCAGGTGAGCATCCACTTGCCATTCTTTTCCCTAAGAGACAACCACTTGTAGCGATGCCAGAATTTCAAGAGGGTTTTTTTGAGATTCAAGATGAGTCGAGCCAGATGGTTGCAGATCTAGTCGATTTAAAGCCTGGCGACCATGTCTTAGATTATTGTGCAGGAGCAGGAGGTAAAACACTTGCTTTTGCCCACAAAACTTTAGGGAAGGGTCAGCTCTACCTCCATGATATCCGCCCCATCATTTTGGAAAGTGCTCGGAAGCGCTTGAAAAGGGCTGGCATCCAAAATGTTCAAGTAACGCAACACAGCCATAAACTTCCTCACAAGATGGATTGGATTTTAGTCGATGCACCTTGCACAGGGACCGGGACCTATAGAAGAAACCCCGATCAGAAGTGGAAATTTAATAAAGAGCTACTCTTGAGAATCGTTGAAGAACAGCGAACTATTTTTGAAAAAGCTCTTACTTTTTTGAAACCTGGGGGAAAAATTGTTTATGCGACGTGCAGCTTACTCAAAGCTGAAAATGAAGAGCAATTAGCTTACTTCCAGAAGAAGTATAAGTTACAACTTGTGGGCGCGCCTTTTAAAAAGAGTTTCATTTTTGGTGGCCCCGATTCATTTTTTGCAGCCGTTTTTGCAGTCTAGATCCACTTTGCTTTGCAAGTGAGAGAGATAGGCTTGTCGGGGGCTTTCGCCCCCTGCGGCCCCCACTCGGGGCTGCCGGAACTGTGTG
>CAZXQV010000133.1:0-3857 GCA_964643195.1 uncultured bacterium
TTGGGAGTACATGTCCCAGCTGTTTTCGCCAACTATTCTACTCGAATGACATTAGCAGCTTTGACTGCTCTGCTTGTCACCATTTTTTGTGGAAAGATGTTCATCAAAAAGCTCTATGAGCTAAAGATTGGCGATCGCGTGCGGAGTGAAGATTGTCCTCTTTTGGGCGAGCTGCATCGCAACAAGAATGATACCCCGACGATGGGTGGTATTTTGATTCTCTTCTCGCTTTTGCTCTCTCTCTTTTTATGGATGGATTGGACAAGCTCTTTTACACTGATTCTGCTAGCAACCACTTTGGTCATAGGAGCTTTGGGAGCAGCTGATGACTATTTGAAGTTGCGGTATAAGAGCAAAAAAGGATTGGCTCCAAGGAAAAAGCTATCGGTGCAGCTGGGCTTTGCAGCGCTTGTCGCTCTCTATTTGCTCTGGCCACCACTTGGTGAACTTGTGCATCATGGCAACTGGTTTTCACCTCCCATGGCAAAAGAAGAGATTTCTAAGTTGACCGATGCTGGGCCTTTGCGATTAGATAATCTGTATGAATTATCTGCTCGTGAGTATGTGAGTCGTCTCTACATCCCTTTCGTAAAACGACCCCTCTTTGCTTATAGTGGTTTGACAGCAGTTGTGATGGGGTTGCTATTTTTAGGAGCGATCACGGGAGCCTCTAATGCGGTGAATTTGACGGATGGTTTAGATGGATTGGCTGCAGGTTCTGTGATCTTTGTAGCTTCTGCTTTTGCACTCATCGCTTTTATATCTAACAATCTTGATCTAGCGCGTTATCTCGATATTCTCTACATTGAGGGAAGTGGAGAGATCGCTATTTTTCTTTCGGCGCTTGCAGGGGCCTGTTTAGGATTTCTCTGGTATAATGCGCATCCAGCGCAAGTTTTCATGGGAGATACAGGATCTTTGCCAATGGGAGCTATTCTCGGAGTCAGTGCGATTCTTTTGGGAAGGACGCTCTTGCTTGCTTTGATTGGTGGTCTTTTTGTAATTGAAGCTCTTTCAGTCATTTTACAAGTAGGTAGCTACCGTTTGCGGGATAAGAAACGTATTTTTCTTTGTGCGCCTCTGCATCACCATTTTGAGTACAAGGGGTGGGCTGAGACTAAGGTGGTGATTCGTTTCTGGATTGTGGGACTTTTACTTGCATTGATCGGGATCGGCTCACTGAAGTTTCAATAAACTGAAAGAAAAAGCTGCTTCGACTCTTAGCGCTTTCGTGTTTAGAACATGATGATAGGGGAAATGCAGTCTCTCAAAAGGGTCTAAAAATGCGAGTGATTATTCTCGGTTATGGATTGAGTGGAAAGGCGGCAGAACGTCATTTCCAAGCCCTTGGTATCCAACCGATCATTTTGCAGAACGACCAACCTTTTGATTTTCATGATGATGATTTAGTCATTAAATCTCCCGGGATCCGTCCCGATCATCCTTGGGTGAGAGCTGCCAAAAATTGTGTTGAAGAAGCAGAGTTTGGTTTGCAGCGCTTGCATGGTAAAGTTCTCGGCATCACAG
Organism: uncultured bacterium; assembly: GCA_964643195.1. Lineage (GTDB taxonomy): Bacteria > Chlamydiota > Chlamydiia > Chlamydiales > JAAKFR01 > JACKPM01. Next base: position 1,528 of record CAZXQV010000133.1, read on the forward strand.
GCTCTAACGGTAAAACGACAACAACTCTTCTAGTGGCTCACGTTACAGGAGGGATTGCTTGTGGGAATGTAGGTAAAGCACTTTTAGATGTGCCAGAGGCTGAAATCTACGTGGTCGAACTGAGCTCATTTCAATTGATGGGAATCAAAGGGGGCAACTATTTTGATGCAGCTTGCATTTTGAATATCACCACCAACCACCTTGATTGGCATAGCTCTTGGGAGGAGTATGTAGGCGCGAAGTTACATCTCGCCGATTGCATGAAAAAAAATGCGCGCTTGTTTGTCTCAGATAAGAAATATGGTTTCGAGATTTTTGATGAAAGGCTTGAATCGATATTTGGAGTCAGTTATAGAGATGAGCAATTTCACGTCATGCCACATGATAGGCAAAATATTGCGGCAGCTTTTGCTCTTTGCCAAAGTGTCGGTGTGACAAAGGAGCAATTTCTTGAAAGGCTCGCTACCTTCAAGAAACCTCCCCATCGTATGGAGTTTGTTGCTACTCAAAATGGAATAGATTTCATTAACGATAGTAAGGCGACAAGTATCGATGCTGTAAAAAAGGCACTGGCTTCTGTGCAAAAGCCTGTTCACTTGATTGCAGGAGGTGTTGACAAAGGGGGCAGCTTCAAGGAGCTGCTCACAATTGGATCTTTACGCTCTGTCTTTGCTTTAGGTGAAGCAGCAGGGCGTATTGAAAACGAGTTAAAGGATGCGTTGGTAGTCACTAAAATTTCTTCTATTAAGGAGGCGGTGACTCAAGCGCGTCTTAGAGCTCAAGCGGGAGAGTGTGTGCTTCTTTCTCCGGGCTGTTCAAGCTATGATCAGTTCCGTAATTTTGAGGAGAGAGGCGAAAAATTTAAGGAATTTGTATTGAGTGAGGAGAAAGGATGAACCGTAGAGACACCATCATCATCGCTGTTCTCGTGAATGCAGGACTCCTCATGGTTCTGTTTGCGACTGCGACACGTTCGGGAGAAAAGGCTGAGAAGCCAGAAAAAAGGGTAGAACTTGCAAAAGAACTTCCAACCAAAAAGGTGGAAAAAAAACTGATTCCTGAACCAGAACCCGAGAGTTTTGATGACTTTTTAGCCGCAGCCTTCTCTGAAGAAACTGAAGAAATTGTATTAGAAGATCTTCTTGAGCCAGAACCAGTTGTCCAGCCAGTGGTAGCGGCGCCTAAAGTTGTTAATTCATCAACTGAAACCACGATCAAAGTTACGGTGAAGAGTGGGGATTCCCTTGAGAAGATTGCACGTAACAATCAGACGACCGTTGCAGCTATTATGAAAGCGAACAACATCTCTTCTACCAATCTCCGTGTCGGACAGGTGCTCAATATTCCGGTCAAAGAGAAGGCTCCAGAAAAGTTTGGAGAAGTAGCTGTTGCTTCTGCTGGGCAGACGACTGGCGAGTTTTATGTGGTAAAAGAGGGTGATAGTCCTTGGCTAATCGCTTCGAAAAATCGTGTAAAGCTAGAAGATCTATTGAGATTGAATGGATTAGACGAGCAGAGGGCGCGTCGCCTCCGCCCAGGTGACAAGCTTCGAATTCGATGAGAACAATTCTAATTGTCTCTGTAGGAGCGCTGTTTGCTATCGGTTTGATGATGGTTTTTAACACCTCGTCAGCAGAGGTTCTTGATCGCGCACTTGCAAAAAGTACGCACCAAGCCCTTCTCCGTCAAGTAGCCTATGCCCTCATAGGTCTCTTTTTTGCCTTTTTTATTTACAAAATGGGTTTTGATTCGCTTCTGCGTTTCAGCCCTTATTTTTTGATCTGTATAGCTGTTCTTCTAATACTCGTTTTTGTGCCTCCTTTTGCTATGCCCCGCAATGGTGCCCACCGCTGGTTTTCCGTCGGCCGTTTTTCTTTTCAACCCTCAGAGCTCGCCAAATACCTCGTTCCCTTTACATTTATTGAATGGACTCTCAATCGAAAGAGCGAAATCAGTTTTTGGAATTTTTGCCGTTTCCTACTTTTCCTAGCTGTGCCTATGGCGCTGATCATGCTCGAACCTGACAATGGTACCGTTGCTGTCATTTGCACTACTTTGGTGCCATTATTTTTCCTCACAAGGATTTCAATGCGTTTTTGGGTTATTCCGATGCTCATACTGACAGTCTTGGGGGGAGCCGTGGCCCTCCAGCTCCCCTATGTCCGCTCCAGATTGAATGTTTATCTGCATCCAGAAAGTGATATCAAAGGCAAAGGTCACCAAGCGCATCAAGCAAAAATTGCCGCAGGTTCAGGAAAATTTTTTGGTAGAGGCGCTGGTTCTAGTTTACAAAAACTTACTTATCTCCCTGAGGCTCAAAATGACTATAT
>CAZXQV010000134.1:0-3824 GCA_964643195.1 uncultured bacterium
ATTCATCTCACACAAAACTGTGCTATATGTTGTGACTAGATGTCCCGAACGCATCAAATTATTCGACAAAATGAGAGAGAGTAAACCATCGCCGAGGCCCCTGGCCGCGACGACAGCAATTCTACTTCTCGTCCGGAGCTGCATCACCGATGAGTGCCTCAGAGATGAGCACCATACCCCCGCAAGAAGCTGCGTGTAGGAGTGCATTTTTTACCACTTTCAATGGATCGATCACACCTGACTTCACCAGGTCTTCGATTTCTTCAGTTAAAACATTGAAGCCCATAGATTTCTTTGCTGTGCGAATCTCAGAAATGATCACAGAACTATCATGTCCCGCATTTTCGATGATTTGGCGGCATGGAGCTTCTACCATTTTGCGGACAAGTTCGCGGCCTAGCGCAGCATCACCCTCAAGTTTGAGGCTGTCTAAGGCAGCACCTGCTTTTAGAAGTGCTACACCACCACCTGGAACCACCCCTTCTTCCAGGGCAGCTTTTGTTGAACTTAAGCTATCTTCAAATGCTTGTTTCTTCTGTTTCAGCTCTGGCTCTGAAGCCGCCCCTACTCGAATCACTGCAACGCCACCAGAAAGCTTAGCCTTACGCTCATTCAGCTTTTCCTTATCATAGGAGCTTGTGCTTGCAGCAATCTCTGTCTCCAACTGTTTAATACGGGCTTTGATCGCTTCAGGAGTTCCTCTGCCATCGATCAATGTCGTCGTTTCTTTGGTGATCTCGCAACGCTCTACTGCGCCCAAAACCTCGATTGAAACATCTTTCAAATAAATGCCAGCATCTTCAGATACGACTGTCGCGCCAGTTAAGATAGCTAGATCATTTAATAGCGCTTTGCGGCTATCGCCAAAACCAGGAGCTTTGACTGCAGCAATCTTTAATGTTCCACGTAGCTTGTTTACAACAAGAGTAGCCAGAGCATCTGCCTCAATCTCTTCAGCAACAATCAATAGTTCGCGGCCGGTTGACACAAGAGCCTGCAAAAGCGGTAGAAGTTCTTGGATCGCAGAGATTTTTTTATCTACAAGGAGAATATAAGGGCTATTCATCTCTACAATCATCTTTTCCTGATTGGTAGAAAAATAAGGACTGATGTAGCCGCGGTCAAAGCGCATGCCCTTCACAAGCTCGATGCTGGTCATGGTGCCTTTCGCTTCCTCAATTGTCACGACGCCTTCACGGCCAACTTTTTCCAAAGCCTCTGCGATGCAAAGACCCACTTCTTGGTTCCCTGATGCTGCCACTGTCGCAATATTGCGGATCTCATCAGGACTCTTGATTGTGATCGCAAGCTTTTCTAACTCTTTCACAACAGCTGCTACAGCACTTTCAATTCCTCTTTTGATACTCATCGGGTTAGACCCCGCAGTAATAAATTTAACGCCATGCAAAACAAGCGCTTCAAGTAGAAGTGAAGCGGTAGTTGTGCCATCTCCGCACTTCTCTTTCAGTTTTGCTGCGACTTCTTGTGCCATAGCAACACCCATGTTCTCAAATTGATCAGGAAGCTGAATGTCGCGTACGATGCTATTCCCATCGTTGGTAATAGTAGGAGCGCCCCAGCTTTTTTCAATTCCGACGTTGCGTCCTTTAGGCCCCAGTGTGCCGCGCACAGCATCGACCAGTTTAGAAATGCCGCGAGAGAGTTTTTCGCGTGCATTATGTTCAAAAATAATTTCCTTTGCCTCAGACATAATTCCTCCGATTTAAAGCGGCCTTTATATCAGACTTCGCCTGAAATGAGAAGCACAAATTCACCCTTTGTGCTCTTTATAGAGTTAAGGACTTCTTCGGGCTTGCCTCTATAATAGGTTTCAAACTTTTTCGTGAGCTCACGGGCAACGACAAGCTCCCTATCAGGAGCGATTTCCAAAAGCGCTTTCAAGGTCGCAAGAATTCTGTAGGGCGACTCATAGGCTATCGTTGTCCCGGGATAATTCAAAATTTCTTGAAGGGTTTTGCTAAGCTTGCCGGGTTTTTTTGGCAAAAAGCCAAAATATTGAAAACGATTCATATAAAGACCTGAGGCAGAGAGAGCCACAATCGCTGCGCAAGGGCCGGGAAGAGCTACCACCTCAATCTGATTGTCTCGACATTGGCGCACCAAGTGGCTACCTGGATCATTGATCCCCGGAGTACCAGCATCAGAAAGCAAACCGATTGTCATCCCAGCTTTGAGATCGTTTAGCACGCTTTCACATTTTTTTCTTTCATTATGAAGGTGAAAGCTTTTGAGTGGAATTTTCAATTCATAGTGGTTCAAGAGAATGCTACTTCTGCGTGTGTCCTCGCACAAGAGGTAATCACATTCTTTAACCGTTTGGATAAAACGCAATGTGACGTCTGAGAGATTGCCGATAGGGGTTGGAAAAAGAAATAACATATACCCAAAAAAGGTGGCACCCAGATTCGAACTGGGGATAGAAGCTTTGCAGGCTACGGCCTTACCACTTGGCTATGCCACCGAATTTTACGATATTACCAAAGAGATTGCTAAAAAACAATTCCTTTTTCCGCTATTCTCCGAATCGATGAATGGAGCTGCAATCGACAGTCGTCTCGTACAACCAGGAGACACCTTTTTTGCTATAAAAGGCAAAAAAGTAGATGGTCACGATTTTCTTGAAGCTGCAGCCAAACAGGGAGCTCTTTTTGCAGTAGTCTCCACGGATTACCAAGGTCCCTCCTTTGGTCTTCTGCTCGACTATGTTCCTGATGTCCAATGGGAACTCCAAGAGCGAGCACGTCTTTTTTTAGAAAAAAATCCCAAAAGAGTTGTTGCAATATCTGGCACAGTTGGCAAGACAACAACCAAAGGGTTTGCTAAAACTCTTTTAGAACAAAAATACCGCACTTGGGCTTCGCCTAAAAGCTACAACTCCCAGCTCACCGTTCCTCTTTCAATTTTGATGTGTGATCCGGATGCAGAAATTTTGATTCTCGAAATGGGGATGTCGGAACCTGGAAATCTCAGGCGTTTGATTGAGATTGCTCCGCCAGAAGTTGCCCTTCTCACCATGATCTCTTTACAGCATGTCGATCTATTTCCCGATGGCCTTGAAGGGATTAGGCGTGAGAAGCTGACGCTCTTTTCAAACCCGAAGACGCGTCTATGCATCCACCATGAGTCGATCGACTGGCCAGGTCAACCTTTTAAAGTAGAGGACCGCTATGGATTGGGATGGTCAAAAGCTGCTTTACATAACTTCTGCGCAGCGATCGCTATTGCTAAAGCCTTTGATGTAGAGGATATAGAGCCTTCACTCCCTAAATTAAAATTACCGCCTATGAGGATGGAAGAGGTGAAGCGGGGAGAGCTGCTTTTCATCAATGATGCCTACAATGCCAATCCAGATTCGATGGTTGCAGCCTTGGAAAGTTTGGGGAAAAAAAATGGTCGAAAAATCGCAGTTTTGAGCGAAATGGATGCTTTGGGCAGGTTCGCTTCACAGGAGCATGAGCGCGTTGCAAAAGAAGCACTCAAATATGCTGATCTTCTCTTGTGTTTAGGAGAGCGTTGTGACACAATGCGGATTACCTGGGAAAAAGAGGGTAAACCTGTCTTTTTGTCCCAATCAAAACAGCAATTGCGTGAGAAATTGAAAAGTTTGATTAGGCCAGGTGATGTGGTGCTCTTGAAAGGAGCTAGAAGCCATGGTATGGAAGAAATTTTAGACGACTATTAAATGTTGTTATTGATTATCGCCTTTTTGCAAGATGTTTTGGGAGTACATGTCCCAGCTGTTTTCGCCAACTATTCTACTCGAATGACATTATCAGCTTTGACTGCTCTGCTTTTCACCATTA
>CAZXQV010000135.1:0-3782 GCA_964643195.1 uncultured bacterium
GGCAAAAGCCCCTGACAAGCCTATCTCTCTCACTTGCAAAGCAAAGTGGATCCTCTGGTAAGGGTCGACATTAAATGATTGATGCAAAATACTACAAGAGCTTTCAATTGTATCTCAAAGAGGGCAATTTAGAAGAATGATGTACCGATGAAGAATTCAAACGATCTGGTAAGTGTCTATAGAGTTTATGAAACGATTAAGGCTGAGCTCATTAAAGGACTATTAGAAGCTGAAGGGATTCCATGTTTTTTAAAGGCTGACAATGCTGGTGGCTCTTTATCCTATTTCACGACCACAACTGGAATAGAAATTATAGTGCACAAAAAAGATGCAGAAGAAGCCAGCAAGATCATTCAAAATAATGTATGCTCAATCAACAGCGACTAGAGAGTAGACTGGATGCTGCACAGCATCTCGCCCATCCAAATACTCCAGCTCGATGATCACGGCCACCTCTTCTACCTCGCCACCAAGCTCCTCGATCAACTCACAGGCAGCTTGCACTGTCCCTCCTGTAGCCAAAAGATCGTCGACGACAAGCACTCGGGTCCCCTCAACAATGCTCTCACTTTCCAGCTCTAAAGAATCTTTCCCATACTCTAACGCATAGTCAAGCTTCACAAGCTCACTTGGAAGTTTGCCAGGCTTACGCATCATCACAAAAGGTAGCCCTAATTCGTAGGCAAGAAAGGCTCCAAAAATGAAACCTCGCGATTCTATCCCCACAATCACCTCGATTGCCCGCTCTCGATAACGCTCACTCAAAGTTTGCGTCACCCTTTTACAGATCTTTGTCTCTTTCAAAAGAGGAGTGATCGATAGAAAATCAACTCCCTTCTTAGGAAAGTCAGGAATCGTATCTAAATAATCAGCAATCCAATTGCAATCGGCACAAAGTTTTCCCATAACTAAATCTGCTCAAGTATCGCATCGGTATTGAAGCCGAATTCATTTTTCAACACGCCAGCTGGTGCAGAAAGGCCAAATCCCTCCATGCAAATCGCCGTGCCCTCACGTCCAATATATTTATGCCAGCCAAGCTCCACCCCAGCTTCAATGCTGACCCGCTTACCCAAATCCCCTCCCACCACTGATTCACGATAGCGCGCATCTTGACGGTCAAAGAGCTGCCAACAAGGCATCGAAACCAATCGAACATCTTTACCCCTCTTCTCCAATTGCTCAGCCACTTGGAGCGCTAACTGCATCTCAGAGCCTGTCGCAAAAAGCGTGTAGTCAGGCTTGTTTTTTTCTTTTTGCACGATGTAACCCCCACGACCCATCCCTTCAGCATAAGGAATTTGTGTTTGTTCGAGATTGGGGAGTCCCTGCCGTGAAAGAATAATCGCAGTGGGTCCCTCATGCTGAAGCGCTGCAATCCACGCCATCTTCACTTCATTGTTATCTGCTGGACGGATCACCTGAAGATTGGGAATCGCACGCAGAGCTGCATAATGCTCAACAGATTGATGCGTCGGGCCATCCTCTCCAAGGAAGATCGAATCATGTGTGAATTGGTAGACAACGCGCATCTTAGAAAGAGCTGCCAGCCGAATCGCATTGCGCATATAATCAGAGAATGTGAGGAAGGTACCGATAAATGGAACAATCATATCAGAAAGCGCAAGACCATTCGCAATCGTTGCCATCCCAAACTCACGCACCCCAAATTTGATGTTACGCCCCTCAAAATGGTGTGCACTAATCACCCCACCCTCTTGAATCATCGTCTTATCAGAAGTGGAAAGATCAGCAGAACCTCCGTAAAGCTGCGGTAATCTCTTTGCAAGATAGTTGATCACAGCATGCGATGCTTCGCGACCAGCAAGTGGTGTTTTAATTTTGAGCTCCCAAAGCTCTTTCTCTAGCTCTTGAGGAAGATGATGTGAAGCCATTTTTTCATATTCTGCGTGCAAATCGGGATGACTCTTTGCCCAAAGACGGAATAACTCTTCCCAGCGCTGTTCAAATTTCTCATCTTCAATCAATTTCTCTTGGAAGTAGCTCTCTACTGCTTTCGGAATGTAGAACTCCTCTTCAGGCCAGTCAAGATTGCGCTTCGTCGCCAATACCTCATCAGCACCCAGTGGCGAACCATGTGCATTAGAAGTACCCGCCTTATTCGGAGAGCCTCTGCCAATCACAGTCCGAGCAATGATCATCACCGGCTTCGACTGATTCTCTCGCGCCGCAGAAATCGTTTCGTGCAACTCTTCAAAGTCCCCGCCATCTATTTTATACACCTGCCAACCATAAGATTGGAAACGCATAGCTGTATCTTCAGTACAGCATTCGACAAGAGGTCCATCGAGAGAAATATTGTTGGCGTCATAAATAAAAATCAGATTGTCTAATTTCAGGTGGCCCGCAAGCCCACACACCTCATGGCTCACACCCTCCATCATGTCGCCATCGCTACAGAGACAGAAAACTTTAGCATCAAACATTGGATGCTCAGGGGTATTGAATTTTGCAGCGAGAATTTTCAGAGCCAATGCTTTGCCCACTGCATTCCCTGTTCCTTGACCAAGAGGGCCTGTGGTTGCTTCAACGCCTTCTGTTTCATGACATTCAGGATGGCCAGGAGTTTTGCTGTGCAGCTGGCGAAACTCTTTGAGGTCTTCGAGAGAGAGGTTGAAACCAGCGAGGTGAAGACAAGAATAGAGCCACATAGAGCCATGTCCAGCAGATAGGATGAGACGGTCACGATTAGGAAAATGGGGATTCTTGGGGTTGTGGTTCAGAGCATAGCCATAGAGATAGGCTCCAATTTCAGCGCAACCAAGTGGAAGGCCCGGATGACCGGAGTTGGCTTTCTGTACAGCATCTATTGAAAGACCACGAATCGTGTTAGCAATCTTTCCCAAAATCTTTTTTTGTTCGTCGTCTAAACTCTTTTCCATCTGATTCCTTATTGAAAAAAGAGCAACTTTATCATGGTTGAGAAAATAATACCAATAACAAGAAATAAATTCGCAAAGGAGGACTCGATCGTATGGGAGGCTTAGAAGAGAGTTTTGCACCCCCTGTTTTAAAAATGGATAAGAACGCAATCCAAACTCAATCGACTATCAATCTTCCTCATTTTTCTTGCCATTGGCATCAATTCCAGGGTATACTCATTGCTCAATGAAAAGCAAAAAAACTAGAAGAGGCTTTCTTAACTATTTTGAGAAAGCTGATCACGCTCACCTCCCTTCGTCACCTGTGGTACCTGCAGATGACCCCACCTTACTTTTTACCAATGCAGGGATGAATCAATTCAAGGATGTCTTCCTGGGAAAGAGCGCCCGCGACTACAAAAAAGCCACCACAAGCCAAAAATGTATCCGCGTCGGCGGAAAGCATAATGACCTGGAAAACGTAGGGCATACGACGCGTCACCTCACCTTCTTTGAGATGCTTGGAAACTTCTCCTTTGGCGACTATTTCAAAAAAGAGGCGATCGCCGCTGCTTGGGAAGTCAGCACAGAAATTTTTCAGTTCGATCCCAAAGACCTCTGGATTACTATTTTCCACGAGGATGATGAGTCTTTTGAGCTCTGGCAAAAATTTGTTGAAGCTGACCGGATTGTACGCAAAGGTGAAGCAGACAATTTTTGGAGCATGGGTGAAGTGGGGCCTTGCGGGCCTTGTAGCGAACTCTTTTTTGACCGTGGCGAGAAGTTTGGTCCCGCGCGCAGTCCGGCGGAAGATATCTCGGGTGAACGCTACATCGAATTTTGGAATTTAGTCTTTATGCAGTTCAACCGAGATCATGCGGGCGAACTGCATCCTCTGCC
>CAZXQV010000136.1:0-2200 GCA_964643195.1 uncultured bacterium
TTTTCTACAAGGCGAGGAATGAGTCTACCACCAATATAGCCCGTCGCTCCAACCACAATGATCTTCATATAGTCAAATTAAGCGGAAAGTAGCTTTTATAGTCGATTCAATTTTCACTCAGCTTACGCACTTTTTCTCTCTCCGAGAGGGATTGATCTATAGCTGAATCAGACTTTGCTCGGCAATCTACGGAGCAACATCAGATTCCTCAAATAGGGAATCAACGAAAAGAGATGATAGAAAATCACAACCACATCTCTAATGTGCCATTAATAGGCAAGCACAATCAAACTACCTGCAATACTCAGAATCCAGTAAGAACTACCCAGTTCAGAGCGCTGATGAAACTCTGCGATCCACCACTGCACCCAAAACCTGCTAGCAAAAAGAATGGCGCCAAACGCACCAACGACATGCCAAGAAAGCGCATGGTATTGCCTTGTTGCATTCCATAGTTTTTGCGGCGTTCGCACCCAGTCCATTTTCTCAAGAAGAAAATGACCCTGCACTAGAAAAATCAAAGCTGTAAAAAAGAGAAACAATGCCAGAATCAGAAACACTAGATTGCGTGAATAGGGCTTTTTGTCTTGTCGCAAAAAATCGAGATTACGCCATGCGATCAACGCATTCACACTTTGCAGAAGTGCAAACTGCACCTGCACTTGAATCACATGGTGGCAGTAGAGCAGCAGATTACCCGCAATTGACAACCGCCAAAAAAGAGGGGTGACAAAAGATTTTTTCTTTTTCTCGCTTTGCAGCCACTGCACCAACATTCTAAGGGTGAAGAAGATAGCTGGAAAAAGACCTAAAGGCAAGTAGAGGTAGGCACGCCAGTTTTCCACACGGTAAGTATAGGTTAGAGACGATCTAAAGTCAATTCTCTAATTTTTTCTATAGAGCTTTCTGGCAATCCCCAGAGCTTAAACTGTCCAATCGCCTGGTTTTTGAACATCTGAAAACCATGAATGATCTGGCAATTTGCATATTCGGGTGGTTTACAGCGGATATCAAAGAGAGTTTTACCTGGTCCAATATCTGGTTTTAAAGGTGTTGTATTCACCAAGATGTCATAACCGTGATTTTCTAGGGAAAGACCCCACTTTGAGGCCAGTTTTTCAGCCTTTTGCCTCTCTCTATTTTCAATGGAAACAGCTGCCCCTCGCTTTTTGGCTTCATAAGCAATCGCCTTCGCTGATCCACCAGCACCTAAGATATGAATCCTTTTATTGAGGACAGAGCCGAGCGCATCGAGAGCGCCATGACCATCTGTATTAAAACCATAGAGTTTGTCTCGAATCACGATAGTATTGACAGCTCCAATCTCTTGAGCCTCTTGGTCAGCAACAACAAAGGGCAAAACAGCCTCTTTCAGAGGGAGTGTCACACTCAGGCCTTTGAAAAGATAGGCGTAGTTGAAAAATTCCTGCAACTCATGGGTCTGCACAGCCATTTTGATGTAGCAAATCCCACATTGGTTGTGAGTGAGTTCGCTCACGCTTTGATCAACAGTTCCTCCGATGAGTCCGTAGAGAGGTTTCGAGGGGTCATAGAGTTTAGCTTCTTCTTCAGTGAGAGATTGAGGAGCGATGTAAGTCCATGGTCTGGCAAAAAGCCTTGTGATCAGCCCATGTTCTCCCATAGCAATGCCAAGAACTTTTTTTCTTTCTGCATAGGTGAGAATATGGAGTGCGTCCAAAATCGAGTGAGCTTTACAGGCAATTTTGTCAGCTTTTGGGAAAGTTTTGGGGGTCATCTCAAAATTGTGATAGGAGATCAACTTTTTTCCAGGGAGCGTGAATCCCGCATTGTATTCGAGATCGATGTAGGTCGGTTTGAATACCAAAATTTTGCGCCAAAGCAGCTCTCTTTCTCGTTCACTCCCCCGAAAATCGCCGCCTTGATTTTCAGAACGGATTGTGAAAATGCAGGGATACCTAATATGCTCCTTTTTGAAAAGAAAACGGTCAAACCGGTATTCATAGAGGTCAGCATCGCGAAGATCGGAGGGTTTTGAAACGACGAGGCACTTTTGCATAATTCGTGAGTATAACATAATGAATGGATGCGAAAAAGAGTAGTCATCACAGATGAAAATTTGAAGAAAATGGCACCTTCTGGCTTTCAAATCGTGGTTCCTCCGGGCGAGTCTTCTAAAACACGAGAGTGCAAAGCGAGGATTGAAGACCAGATGTTAGAG
>CAZXQV010000136.1:2210-3782 GCA_964643195.1 uncultured bacterium
GTTAGAGGCAGGATTTGGAAGAGATTGTCAGATCATCGCCTTTGGCGGTGGCATGATCAATGACCTGGCAGGTTTTGTCGCAGCGACCTACTGCCGTGGTGTAGAGTGGATCGCGATCCCGACCACCCTTTTAGGGATGGTCGATGCGAGTATTGGCGGGAAGGTAGGCGTGAACACTCCCCTTGGTAAAAATATGATTGGCGCTTTTCATCCGCCAAAAGAGGTGATTTTGGATTTCAATTTTCTGGAAAGTTTGCCTGAGCGCGAGTGGAAAAATGGGGTTGCTGAAATCATCAAGTATGGTCTGATCAAAGATCCCTCTTTGTTGGAAGCCCCGCGCTCTCACGAGGCCATTAAACGTTCGATTGCGATCAAGCAAGAGATTGTAGCCGCAGACCCTAAAGAAAGAGGTTTACGGCGCATTTTGAATTTTGGTCATACGGTGGGCCATGCATTGGAATTGTTGAGCGATTACCAATTGAGCCATGGGGAGGCTGTCGCAATGGGTATGCGCGTTGCAACGCGCATGAGTCAACTTAAAAAGGAAGAGGTTGAGAGAGTAGAAGCCTGTTTAGAGCGCGAAGGTTTTCAAGAGATTCCCCTCTCTGAAAAGATTTTGGAAGTGATCAAATTGGATAAAAAGGCGTGCAATGGATTGCCGAGATTTGTACTTTTAGAAGAAATTGGAAAAGCGTGCTCTTTTGCTGGAGAGTATTGTAGAGAGATCAAAAGTCAGGAGCTCTTATGCGCGTTTCGAAAAGTCGTTTGAGTGGATCTATCTCCTTGCCTGCTTCGAAATCACACACGATGCGCTCACTCCTTCTGGCTGCGCAAGCTGAAGGAATATCTCGTGTGCACAATCCACTCCCCTCTCCTGACACTCAAAAGATGATCTGGGCACTCCAAGCGTTAGGAATCTCCATCAAAGAGGGCGATGGATTAGAGATTGAAGGCGGACTCAAGCCTAAACCAGCGAAAATCGATGTAGGAAATTCGGGACTTGCCTACCGCTTCATCACAGCTGTGGCAGCTCTTGGGAATGAGGAGGTGCAAGTGACAGGTGATGAATCGATCCGCACAAGACGCATCATCCAACCGCTGCTTTCTGGAATTGAGCAGCTAGGCGGGAAAACAGATATGAAAGATGGGATTGTCACAGTTTGTGGACCGATGAAAGCTGGCCACGCCATTTTAGATGGGAGAGATTCACAGCCAGTCTCGGCATTGCTGATCGCAACATCTACCTTAGAAGGTGAAACAACGCTTTGTGTAGAAAATCCCGGCGAAAAACCGTGGATCGATCTGACACTTTTCTGGCTGAAAAGGTTGGGAGCTACAGTTGAGAATGAAAGCTACATGCAATACAGGATTAAAGGTGGTTTCAAACCAAAAGCTTTTGAAATCACGATTCCCGCTGATTGGAGCGCTGCTACTTTCCCGATTGTGGCAGGACTGATCACACAATCCTCTCTTCAAATCCAAGGTCTCGACCTAGAGGATCCACAGGGAGACAAAAAGATCATCGATTGGCTAGCACCTCATCTCTATGGCAATCTTTCTGTCCAGCCGGGA
>CAZXQV010000137.1:0-3751 GCA_964643195.1 uncultured bacterium
GGAAGAGGGGAAAATAAAGCCGCTTGTGCCAAAGGACAACAAGCGGCTTAGAGGAAGCGAGAAGGGGAGCATAAATGCCAATCAGCAAAACAACGAGGAAAAAGATGAGGGCAGCAAAGCCAATCTTATTCTTTTTGAACTGACGCCAAACGACTTGCCAATGATCCTGCATATGAGTAGCCCTAATCCTTCAAGGAAAGAAGGAACTCAGCATTGCTGTTTGTTTTTTTCAATCTTCCAAGTAACAGATTCATCGCATCCAAAGGTGCTAGATCAGCTGTAGCCGCGCGCAACTGGTAGATCTTCTCCAATTCTGATGGATGGTAGAGTAGGTCTTCCTTGCGTGTTCCACTTTTGATCATATCAATCGCTGGATAAACGCGGCGATCTGACAGTCTACGGTCAAGAACAAGCTCCATATTGCCTGTTCCCTTAAACTCCTCAAAGATCACCTCATCCATGCGTGAGCCGGTATCAATTAGAGCTGTTCCTAAAATGGTGAGGCTGCCGCCGTGCTCGATGTTACGTGCTGCACCAAAGAAACGCTTGGGTTTGTGCAACGCATTCGCATCGACACCACCAGACAAAATTTTTCCAGAATGGGGCTGCACCGTATTATACGCGCGGGCTAATCTAGTAATCGAGTCTAGTAGAATCACAACATCTTCGCCAGATTCCACCATACGACGTGCTCTCTCGATCACCATCTCAGCCACTTGCACGTGACGCTCTGGTGGTTCATCAAAAGTTGAAGCAACGACTTCTCCCTTCACTAGACGTGACATATCAGTCACCTCTTCAGGTCGCTCACCAATCATCAAAACGATCAGTTTCACTTCAGGGTGGTTAGTCGCAATCGAATGCGCGATGTTCTGGAGGATGATCGTTTTACCTGAACGCGGAGGAGCTACAATCAAACCACGCTGACCCTTCCCAATCGGTGCAGTCAGGTCTAGAACACGCTCTGAGTAACGCTCTTTTGTGGTCTCCATCACGAGACGCTCTTCCGGATAAAGAGGAGTAAGGTTTTCAAAGAAGATGCGCTCTTTGCCCTTTTCAGGAGAATCACCATTGATCGCATCGACGCGGAGCAGAGCAAAAAATTTCTCCTTCTCTTTCGGCTGACGCACAGTTCCTGTTACTAAATCGCCTTTTTTCAAACAAAAACGACGGATCTGTGCCGGCGAAACATAGATGTCTTCCGCAGAAGGGAGATAGTTGTATGTTGGCGATCTTAGGAAACCAAAACCATCAGGCAAAATTTCGAGAACACCTTCTGCTACTAGCTGCTCATCAGGTCGTGAAGATTTTAATTTGACAATTTCAAAAACCATCTGCGACTTCGTCAAAGATGCGGTATTCTGAATGCCACAATCGTGCGCTTCTGCATTGAGCTGATCAATACTCATCCTCTGCAAATCAACAATTTTGGAGACCTTCATGGGCTTTGTGGATTCATTTCTCTCTTGCTCTAATTCAAAATCTACATCGTCTTCTGAATCATTAGATTGATGTCTTGAGTGTTCAGATCTTTGTTGCTCAAAGTGCTGTTTCGTAGGATCTGATTCAGCGGCATGTTCATGACGGTGATGTCTTGAATGCGATTTTTGTTGATCGGAACGATGCCTCGAATGGGCAGATTGACGCTTTGGATGCTCAGATCTTTGCTGTTGAGGTTGCTCCTGACGCGGTGGCTTTGGTTCACCTGTCTGCTTTTGTGGATCACGACCAAGCTCCTCTGAAACCATCTTTGTAGGAGGTTGAATCCGCTTCCGCGGGCGAGGTTTGTTGTCATCAGCTGTGGAATTCTCTTGTTCCATAAGTTTACCCATAATGAATATTCAAGTGGTTATAAGTTTTGAAATTTTATTTTTTAACTCTTCGAGTGACCCGTTGTTCTCGATGATAATATCTGCCTTTTTAGCCTTCTCCCTTGTCGGAAGAAAGCGCCATTCTCTTTCCGGAAAAGCTGTTCTACGATTCGAAACCACCAAAATGACTGTCTCAAAATAACTCTCCCATCCACACTCATACAGGAGGGGGACTTCTGCCACAAAGAGCGCGGCTTCAGATTTTTGATACCTTTTCTCAATTTCCTCAAGAACCCGAGTGTGTAAATGATTTTCTAGACTCTTTAAAAGGGAGGGATTTTTGAAAACCTCTTCGGCAATCAGTTCTCGATTGATTTGCCCTTCTACCACAACTTTTTCCCCAAGCAGGCTGATAACCTGCCTTCCACAATCTGTTGTGGGATCTAATAGTTGATGGGCAATCTCATCGGAACTAACAGTCTTAGCTCCTAGCTCGCCTAGGAAACCACAAACCGCACTTTTGCCTGAGCCGGGCTGTCCTGTAACAGCTACTTTCCTTGATCTTAACATTCTCCCCAATTTTTGCCAATGTTCACATCAACCACTAAAGGAACTTTCAAAGAAAAAACTCCTTCCATGCAATTTTTTACCAGTTTTGTTAATTGTGGTATCTCTGATTCTGGGCATTCAAAAATTAATTCATCGTGCACCTGGAGAATCATACGGCTTCGCATACCTTTTAAAGCCTTCTCAACAGCGATCATAGCTAATTTGATCAAATCAGCGGCGCTTCCCTGGAGCGGAGTATTGACAGCCAGTCGTTTAGCTGCAGAGGCTGCCATCGCATTCGTTGATTGAATTTCAGGAATCAATCGTTCTCGACCCATCATTGTGACAGCCTTTCCATTATCTAAGGCCTTCTGAACACAATCATCAAGATAATGCTGAACTTGGGGATAACGTTTAAAATACTCTTCTATAAATACCTTAGCTCGTTTGACTTCGATGTCCAGTTCTTTCGCAAGACCAAAGGCTTGCTGACCATAAATAATGCCGAAATTAATCGCTTTGGCTTGATGGCGTTGCAAGGAGTTCACTTGGTCTAAGGGGATTTCAAACATCAGTGAAGCTGTGTAAGCATGAATATCTTGACCCTCTTTAAAAGCCTTAATGAGGGCAGGATCTTCGCTGAGATGAGCGAGGAGTCTTAGTTCGATTTGCGAATAGTCAGCAGAGAGGTAGAACCAATCAGTTTTTTGAGGCTTGAAGGCTTGACGGATACGTCTGCCTTCCCGAGTCCTTACAGGGATATTTTGTAGGTTTGGATCTTGGCAAGCGAGCCGACCAGTTGCAGTCGCGACTTGGCTAAAGCTTGGGTGAACTCTATCTGTTTGGGGATTGACTTGGTGTGGCAATGCTTCGAGGTAGGTGGAGCGTAGCTTTTCTAAAGTGCGGTAAGCTAAAATTTTTTGGCAGATCGGGTATTCTTCAGCAAGTTTTTGCAATACCTCTGCATTGGTAGAATTGCCTGTCGTTGTCTTTTTAAGAGCAGGGATTGCCATTTTATTAAAAAGAATCTGCGATAGCTGCTTGGGTGAGTTGATATTGAACTCTTCTCCAGCCATTTGATAGATCTCTTTTTCTAGATGAGCGAGTTCTATATGGGCTTCTTGAGAATGAGCGTCTAGCAGATCAGTGTCGATATAAACGCCTGCCCGTTCCACCTGCATGAGGATCATGGAAACTGGGATTTCGATATGAAAAAGTAGCTCTTCTAGACCACGTTTTTCGATCTCTTTTGCAAAAATATGCTTGAGTCTCAAAGTGTAATCGACATCTTCACAGCAGTAGTTGCAAACTTTCTCAATCTCTACTTGATCCATGGTGATTTCGTGTTGTCCGCTACCGATCAGATCTTTAATGGCTGTTTTGACTTTGCC
>CAZXQV010000138.1:0-3710 GCA_964643195.1 uncultured bacterium
CCCCATTTCTCTGTCTCTATTTCTTCAGCCTGATGACTCACCTTGGGGTTTGGGGCGCAGCCCCATTTCTTGTCTTTGGCCCTTCAGTCTGATGACTCACCTTAGGCACTTTTTCTCTCACCGATAGGGCTGCAGACAATCTTAGCCGATCACTCCTTGATCAACTCGCAAGGAGTTGGCCTTCCTTGTGATCGTTGTATCTTGACTACATCAATCCCTCTCGGTCAGAGAAAAAGTGCGTAAGGTGAGGTACTAAAATGGGGGAAGGTTTGGCTGCAAATTTTTCAAAAATTCTTCGACAGGCTGACAGATGATATCGCCTTCTTTCATGGTCATATCACCGCGGTAAAGCAAAAGAGGCTTACACTCTGGGTAGTCCTCTTTAAAGTGACGTAAAGCCCGCACATCTTTACAGGATATTTTACGACTATTTTTTACTTCAATAGCCCAAAATCCCTCTTCGCCATATATAATAAAATCTACTTCAAGCCCTGCCTTTGTGCGCCAGTAAAAAAGTTCATATTTTACTCTTGTATACTCACACCAAGCCTTGAGATGTTGCAAGACAAGCCCTTCCAAAGCCGCACCCTCGACCTCTGTTACCGCATCCAAAGGTCCCATCTTACGCATGGCTCGAAAGACTCCACTATCGAAAAGATAGAATTTTGAATGACCGCTTAGCATCCTTCTAGCTCTATTTGTAAAAATAGGGAGTTCGTAAGATAAAAGCAGATCGCGCAATATACTTAGAAAATTTTCTGCAGTAGAGCGCTTTACTTCACACTCTCTAGCCACATTTGTTAAATTGAGCTGTGAGCCATGAGAAAAAGCGATTGTAGATAAAAAACGTGTAAAACTTCCTATATTGCGTACAAGAGCCTCAAATTGGACTTCTTCTAAAACATACAAATTAACATAAGATTTTAACACTTCAGCTGGCTCATCTGCCTCCCAAATCAAAGGAAGCATCCCGAGCTTAATTGCTTTTTCTAAATCAAAAAGTTTTGAAATTTCGGCCGCCATAAATGGATGCATTTCCTTACGGATCGCCCGTCCAGCAAGAAAATCGACTCCAGCATGCCTCAATTTACGAGCGCTTGATCCAGTCAAGACAAACTGGATCTCTTTCTTTTCTTCGATTAGGGCATGTATGATAGAGAGGAGTTCGGGAACCTTCTGAATTTCATCAATAATAACAACAGCCCCTTCTTTTAAAGACCTCACAACTTTAACAAGCTCTTCTGGATAGGCCTCAAACCTTCTTCTAACATCGGTTAATAAAAGATCGATATAGAGAGCGTCTGGATAGGACATTTTGACTTGGGTGGATTTGCCAGTACCCCTTGGTCCAAAAAGAAAATAGCTCTGCTTCTTCGGAAGCTGAATGAGGCGCTTCACATTTGACATGTAAAAAATCCATCCTTTATTGCGTTTAATATGTAAAAAAAGATGGATTTTTTACAACTCTAACTTCAAAAATCCTTTCTATGGTCGATTAAAAATGGAATTGGCTATACTTGGTCATATCTTTTGTAGACCATCCGCACATCATTCCCGAGTTTGATCACGGAGTCCATTTGGAAACGAGGCGCCTTCTTAATTGATCCAATATCTAAATCCATGCGTTTCCCATTCCCAAGGAAACAATTCCCCATGTAAATGACCCACTGCTGAACAAAATCTTCTTTCATAAACTGAGAATGAATCGTTGGGCCACCTTCTACAAAAAGCTGCATCACCCCCCGCCTTGCTAGCTCCGAAAGAATTTCTTTTAATGAAGAAGCTTTACAACTCTCTGCATTCCTCCAACTCCGGTCAGACTCTGTGAAAATCAAAGTAGGAGCGATCTTAGGATCAAAAAGAGGTCCCTCTTCGGGCAGCCGGCCTTTTCTATCAAGAATTACTCTAAGCGGCTTGCCTTCAGCTGAAAGAGTGGGCTGGTCCTGAATCGCTGTTTCCACCCCAACCAATATCGCCTGGCTCTCAGCGCGAAGCTGCCGCGCATCCCTCCTCGCCATCTCTCCCGTAATCCATTTGGAACTGCCATCTTCAGCTGCAACACAACCATCGATTGAAATCGCACTCTTTAAAACGCAGTATGGAAGTCCGATTCTTCTGTGGTAAAGATAGGGAGCGAGAGACAATTCCGCCTCTTCTTTACCAATCCCAATAATCACTTCGATTCCAGCATCTTTTAATTGCTCAAATCCTGAAAGTGAGGTGGGATCTGGATCTAAAAAGGGAATGACAACCCGCTTTACACCTGCCTCAATTAGAGCCCTTGTGCAAGGTGGGGTCCGCCCATGATGGGCGCAGGGCTCTAAAGTGACATAGGCTGTCGAGCCTCTGGCATGTTCTTTAGCTTCCGAAAGCGCCATGACTTCTGCATGAGCAGAACCTGCTTTTGCATGGAATCCAGATCCGACAATTTTACCATTTTTGACCAAAACACAGCCTACCCAAGGGTTAGGCGGGGCTGTATTTCGCCCCTTTTCGCCCTCGCGAATAGCGGCACGCATAAAAAAGAGTTGTTGGTCTTTGTTCTCTTCCATATAATGTCTCGGTATTATGCTAGATATCAAACAAATTAGGAAAGAAAAAGAGCGCATCGAAAAGCTCGTTCAAACGAAAGAGCCTTCTCTCACACTTGATCCCATTCTCAAACTCGATGAAGAGCTGCGTCAACTGAAGAATGAAAGCGAAAAGCTCCTGCATGAACGCAATGAAAAATCAAAAATGGTCGGCGATCTCAAAAGAGATAAAAAGCCTGCGGATGGACTCATGCAGGAAGTGCGAACCCTTGGAGAGAAAATTGCCGAAATCGAGCAGCAATTAACCCAAGTTGAGGCTCAATTAACAGAGAAGCTATCTCACATTCCTAATATCCCTTTTGATGAGATTAAAGTCTCTCAAAATAAAGAAGACAATGTTGTCATCAAAGTGGTTGGCGAAAAACCGAACTTTGATTTCAAATTCAAAAATCATCTGGAGTTGAACGAGAAACTCAAGCTCTTTGATTTTGAGCGTGCTGTCAAAATTTCAGGTTCCAGATGGGCTTCTTATCACGGGGTAGGCGCTCAACTAGAGTGGGCTCTACTCAACACCATGCTTGAAATCCAACAGCTGCGCGGCTTTGAGTTTTGGCTTCCTCCTCTGATGGTCCGACCACCCGTGATGTTTGCCTCGGGTCAGATGCCTAAATTCGAAGGGCAGTTTTATGAGATGAGCGATAAAAATGAGCCTCTCTATTTGATTCCTACAGCCGAAGTCTCTTTGAATGGGTTGCATATGGATGAGATCTTTGAAGCAGAGCAACTTCCAAAAAAATATGTTTCTTACACCCCTTGTTTCCGTAAAGAATCTGGCGCTGCAGGTGCTGAAGAGCGCGGATTGATTCGTGTTCACCAATTCAACAAAGTTGAGATGTTTGCCTTCACTAAGCCCGAAGAAAGTGAGGCTATGTTTAATGAGATGCTTTCAGTGGCAGAAGAAATCTTGCAAGCGCTTGGACTCCATTATAGACTGACGCTCTTAGTCACTGGTGATATGTCTTTTACAGCAGCAAAGACTGTTGATATCGAAGTCTGGCTCCCTGGTCAAAATCGTTACTATGAAGTTTCTTCTGTATCTCATTGCACAGACTATCAATCACGTAGATCTAAGACTCGTTATAGGGAAAAAGGGGGAAAGCCTGAGTTTGTTCATACCTT
>CAZXQV010000139.1:0-3703 GCA_964643195.1 uncultured bacterium
ATGTATCACGCTTGCGATAACCTCTTTCAAAAGAGAATTGATCCTTTCTATTCTACGTCCTTGCATTATAGCTCCTGTGCTAAATAGATGATTTCATAAGTCTGGATGATATCTCCTTCCTGTACCTCGCTGTAACCATCGAGAACAATACCACACTCGAGACCCTTTTTTACTTCCTTGACATCTTCTTTGATCCGCTTGAGTGAAGAAATACTTCCCTTCCAAACCACCTGACCATTGCGTAAAACACGTGCGTGATGTTTTCTTGCTACTAAACCTTCAGTAACAATACAACCTGCAATTTTACCAAGCTGTGAAGATTTAAAGATCGCTTGTACAGTAGCTTCACCAACAGATCTCTCTTCAGAAACTTTGTCTAATAAGCTTGTCATCAATGCTTTAACATCATCAACTGCATGGTAAATGATATCAAAGAGACGAACCTTTACTGCATATTCTTTGATCAATCCTTCAGCATGACTCTCAACTTTGGTATGAAAGCCCAGGATGACAGCGTTCGAAGCTGCGGCCAATTGGACATCCGATTCCGAGATTTCTCCTACAGCTGCAAAAATGATGTCGACTTGAGCCTTTTCTGAAGCAATCTTCATGATGGAAGTTTTTAGAGCTTCAACAGAACCTTGAACATCGCCTCGAATCACCAATTTCAGAATCTTTTTAGGTTTTTTCTCACTTGCAAGGAGGAAAGTCTCCAAAGCAGGGGATTTACGCACTTGCAGAGCTAAATGCTCACGGCCCACTTGTCTAGACTCGATAATATGCTGAGCTTCTTTCTCGTTTGCTACGACAATGAAAGGATCTCCAGCCTTTGGAAGGCCAGAGAGACCAGTCAACTCAACAGGAGTCGAAGGTCCTGCTTCAGTTAGAATCTTATTGTGTTCATCGTGCATCGTTTTCACACGACCAAAGTGGCTTTCAAAGACGAGAGCATCCCCTTGCTTCAATGTTCCATTTTGCACAAGAATAGTCGCAACACAGCCAAGGCCTTTATGCAACTCCGATTCCAAAACCACACCGCGGGCACGTGCTGTTGGCTCCGCGCGCAATTCTAGAACTTCTGCTTGCAAGGCAAGCATTTCAAGGAGTGTAGAAATGCCTTCACCTGTAACTGCAGAAGTATTGACTGTGATTGTCTGCCCCCCCCATGCCTCTGGCAGGAGCTGCTTTTCCGCAAGTTGACGATAAACATTATCAGCATTGAAGTTAGGCTTGTCGCACTTGTTGATCGCAACGACAATCGTGACTCCAGCTTCTTTAGCATGTTGCAATGCTTCATTGGTCTGTTCACGCATTCCTTCATCACCAGCAACTACAAGAACTACGATGTCTGTTACCTCAGCTCCTCGCGCTCTCATCGCAAAGAAAGCTTCGTGGCCTGGAGTATCTAACACTGTGAGTTCACCAACAGCTGTACGGCATTTGAAAGCTCCGATGTGCTGAGTAATAGCCCCTGCTTCACCTGACGCGATGTTGCTCTTGCGGATCGCATCGATCAAACTTGTCTTACCATGGTCGACGTGACCCATGAAAGCGACAACTGGTGGACGTAACTTTAGATTCTCTGGATTAACTTTTGCAATCTCTTCTCTTACAGACTCTCTTGTTACACGTAGACGTTCTTCTTCAGAAGTATCGATCTTGATTTCGCAACCAAACTCGGAACCAATGAATTGAACTGTTGTCTCATCATCAAGATAGTCGTTCATCGTAAAGGTCATGCCACTCAAAAAAAGCTTTTGAATGATTTCAGAAGCTTTGAGCTTCATTTCATAAGCCAAATCTTTTAGCTGAATGGGAAGACGTATAAGCAAGCTAGTTGGGCGGACAATCTCATAGTCGGGACGGTTAGAGCGCATCTTGCTGCCACGTCTCTTTCTCCATCTCTCTTCATCACCCGCAGAAAGACCTGCTCGGTCACGAGCATCGAAAGCACGCATCGGCTGTTGCTGTCCACGACGAGCTGGCTTAAGATCACGGAAATCGCGAACTTTATTCCCCTTTTGCGCATCCGCTTCTCCGCTATCACTGGCGGGAGAAGCTTCTATCGTTGGAGTGGATTGCGGTTTATTTACAACCGGGCGCTCACGTTCAACACGCGGCTTGGGCTTTTCAACTTTTTTAGGCTCTTCTACCCGCTTTTTCGGCAAGAGATCCTTGACATGCCGTCCTGTTGGCCCCAGCTTCATAAACTTGATGGGTTCTTTCAGCTCTTCCTTCTTATCAGCAACCTCAAGAGGTTCAACTGCTGCCTTAGATTCTTCTTTAACCTTGGGCTCTGGTTCAGCTGTTGCCTTCGTTTCCAATTCCTCTTTTGGCGCAAAAGCTGAACGACTCTTCGCACGAATACGAGGCTTGTCGATCTTATCTTCGTCGCTTTCCACAGAAGGGACTTCAGGCTCAAGCTTTTCTTTTGCCTTTGGCTTTTGATCAAGCTTAGGTTTTAAATTTTTGAGACCTGCAACATTTGCTAGTTGCGTATTTTTGATTTTGATTTTAAGGTTTTTAGCCAATATTCTTCTCGCACCGTTTGCTAACTTCTTCCATAATCGTGTAAGCCAAATCTGCACTGATGCCTGGAACAGCTGAAATCTCATCAATTCTTGCCATCAGGAGCTTTCTTGCTGTATCAAAACCTGCTTCAATCAAATTTTGAATCACTAGCTTGTTTACACCTTCGACATTCAATGGTTCATCTAGCTCGGGATTTTTACTCTCTGCTAGTTGGATCCTTTGAATTTCGAGTGACTTGTTGTACTCACTCATGCGTTGCACTTCAAGTTCATATCCTACCATCTCGCCTGTGAGACGCGCATTCATGCCACGTTTTCCAATCACTGCTGGATAGTCTTCATCATCTACTACAATCGCGATCACATTTTCAGCGCTGTTGACGCCTACTTTGCGGATCTCGATTGGAGAGAGAATGTTTTGCAAAAGATCTACTGGATCATCCGCATAGGGGATAATATCAATCTTTTCATTGTTCAGCTCACGGATCACATTCTTGACCCTAGTCCCACGGACACCGACGCAAGCACCTACAGGATCCACTTTTGGATCAGAGGAACGCACTGCCAATTTAGTTCTGTAACCTGCATCACGTACAATCGAGACGATTTCGATTGTATGATCCTCAAGTTCAGGAATCTCTGCCAGGAAGAGCTGTTTCACAAATTCGGGATGACTCCTTGTTAGTATAACTTCAGCACCGCCATTTTCAAGGTCTTTTACTTCAAGGATCATTGCGTAAACGCGGTCGCCAATGTTGTAGCGTTCTAGTTTGGGGTAATTGCGTCCTGGCAGAATGGCTTCTACTTTGCCTAAGTCAATAATCATGTTGGGCCCACGCATGAAACGCTTGACGACACCAGAAATCAGTTCGTTCGCTCGATCGCGGTACTCATCATAGATCACATCTCTTTCAGCGCCACGTAACTTCTGTCCAATAATTTGCCGCGCAGTTTGAGCTGCTATACGTCCAAAGTTCTTTGGTGTTACGGGCACGTCGATGAACTGACCGATTTCACAATCTGGGTCTAGCTCCTGCGCAGCTGCCAAAGAGATTTCCATGGAGGCATTGTCAACTTCGTCAACAATTTCTTTTTCACAGAAGACATCGATGTCACCCGTTCGTGGATTTATTTGAACTTCAAAGTTTGGTTATTAGCGCAAGCCTTTTTTT
>CAZXQV010000140.1:0-3677 GCA_964643195.1 uncultured bacterium
GTCAATGCCGCTCCTATCAAAGCCAAAAGACGCGTCGTATTTTGATTGGACTCTCTCCCCTTCCGAAGCACTCCCCAACACATCTCTTCCAGCACATCCTGCTTCTTTGCCTCATCTGGAAACCTCTCAGCAAAACGGTACCAAAGTTTGATCATCTCCCCATCACGGTGACAAGCCGCCAAACTTTTCAATAGTAACTCAAAAGAAGCAGGCTCTTCAGGATAAGTCTCAAAGCACTCACGCGCTTCACTCAATGCTGTTTTTTCATTGTGAATCAGAAGATGTGCTTCAATTTTGCGCACCTCTTCAATAGGAACAACAGCAAATAAGACAATGAGTAAACTAAGCATTTCGTTTGATTAATATTAAAATTTTTTTAAAGTTCAGCGAGTTGGTCGCTTGGATGAATGCATGAACCACTCTTTCTCCACTGCTCACGCGCACTCCACAATCCCGCAATGCGGCAATCCCCGTTTTATGGAGATCAAAGCTACGGGCGCTTGTGGCATCTTCATCGATCACCCAAAGTCCTGTATGATTCACCCCATTCCCCCAAGATAATGACCACCCATCAAGTGAAAATGCAAATGGAAGATAGTCTGTCCCGCCTGAGCTCCATTATTGACAACAAGCCGATAGCCCGCATCAAGTTTGAGTTCTTTGGCCAATTTTTGCGCGACCTGCACAACATGGCCCAAAAGAGGAAAATCTTCCTCTTTCATCGATTGGATATCCTCGATGACTTTTTTCGGAATGATCAAAACATGAACCGGCGCTTTGGGGAATTTATCCTCAATGGCGATAATCTTGTCATCTTCATACAACTTCTTTGCAGGAAGCTCTCCGTCGATGATTTTTTCAAAAAGTGTCTTCTTGTTGGATTCCATTGCGTCTCAACACCTCCTTCAATGCCAAAAGAGCATCTTCTTTAGTCTCCCAAACCGATGTAAATCTTCCTTTATGACAAAAGACAGCCCCTTTCATTTTTGACGCCCGTTGGAGATCCTCTCCGAGCAATCCTGCCCAATCTTCCGGCAGTGGCAACCGAACCTGCATCCGATGTTCGTCATCAGGCGGAATGCCACGCAGCTTCCAATGAGACCCAGCAGGCATCACAACGAAAAGAGCTGGGTGGTTCTTACCCTGCAGAGCAAAAAAATTCTCCACCCAAGGAATCGCCTCATCAAACATCAGGCACTGCTTCCCCTCTTGCATCGCCCTCTCCACCACTTTCCTACACTCTCTGTTGTAGCGATGCCTTTCTAAAAGACGTCTCAAATGCCCAATACAGAAATCCAGCGCTTGATGAAAAGCTCTATCCATCTCTTCTGGAGAAGCGCCATAAGTAGTGACTGCAAAATTGGCAATCACATGGCTGAAAAGCGTCGTTCCAGGAATCTGGGGTGAACGTCCATTATCATGATCGTCTACCCCCTTCACCAACATGTAATGGAGAAAATCTGCCTCCTCAGCAGCTACGATCCTTTGCTGTTTCAAGTACTCCAACACCATGCCAGCACTGCTTAATTCGCCCCGATAAGTTGCCTGATGGTGATCAAACAGTTTATTTTCAGAATCATACACCCCTCCGACATCGCAGACAAACTCACAATAGGACAGTTTTTTTTCATCCCGCGTACGTACGACCCTGTCTGCATCTGCCTGGTCAAAAAGGATTAACATAGCACAAGCTGTCACTTCGTCTGCATGGAAGACGCCGTCGTGAATCCCAATACTGCGCGCAATTTTCTTGAACATAGCAATTCAGGATAGTTAGAAGAGAATTTTACTGCAAATGGCTTGTATCATTCCAAAAGGAAATCACGGGATAGCCATGTTCATACCCCAGTTGAGAGCGGCTAGCTGTAGAAAGTTTCAAGTACTTTCCAAAATGGGCATGCAATCCAACCCACACAGCACCAATCACTCGCGAAATATGTCCACTGGAGAAAAGCAAAACATTTCCAGATAGAGCATGGAGGTTGATGCAGAGCTTTTTAGCTCTCTCTTCGACATCGCGCACCGATTCTCCATCCAGCCCCCCTTTTTCAAAAATGTTCCAGGTAGGGTCTATTTCCTTAATCTCTTTGATTGTTTTGCCTTCATAGGCTCCATAACGCCACTCAAGAAGAGCATCATCAACTTTATAGTTAGCAAAACCGGCGATTTTAGCAGTATCTTGTGCACGTTTCGATGGGCTGGACAAAACTGTATCGAAGTGAATGCCTTTTAATGCCTTGCCAAGGAGTTCAGCTTCCCTAATACCATTTTCGGTCAGCTCTAGATCTGTAATGCTAGTGTGTTGCCCAGAGACAGACCAAGCTGTTTCACCATGACGGCAGAGGTAGATCATTTTGGGAGTCATTCCTCCCTTTCTATCAAAAAAATTATTTTTAAACTATACTGATAGAATGAAAGAAGCAACCTCCAATGGCTATCTTTTTGAGGCCCACTATGACTTAGTCACTAATGACGGTTTGATTCAGTCAATTAAACATCATGAAGATGGAACAGCAACAGCCTTTGTACACATTTCCGACATTTCGCCAGCTTTTTTAGGGTTTGAGATTGATTCTAACCATCTCTTTTTCAATTTTAAAAGTGCACTGGCTCAACTGGGCCTCAATGCGATTGCAAGAGAGATTGTCCTTGATAAAAAAAAGAGAACAGCAGATGTGCAAGTCCAGCTCTTTGCTTTTGGAGCTTTGGCAAAAAAGATGCTGCCTTTGCTCTCTAAGGGAGACTTTATCGGCAAGCTTTTTGCTGCTGATGAAAGACGTAGAGTACGCAACCCTAATTATTTATCGAGGATGTTTTCGAGATCAGATCGTGAAGGAAGACCACTACTCTCTTTGGGTGGAATGCATGGGAGTCCCGACCTAACTATTGAAAAAATCGACGGGCGCATTGTGGCTTTCTTGGGACTCTTAGATGGACGTGTCGCCTATGAAGATTCTGTCGACGGTTTCTTACCCACCCTCGAAAAGGCTTTGAAGCATCGGATGCCTCAAAGAGAGCTCCTGCGTCTTCACCAAACTTGGATCCCTAAGGCAAATAAAATCTTGAAAGAGGCTGAGATTTTACTTGTCAAATCAGCACCTCTGCATATTCGTACAGTCTTTGCGCGTGTAGTCAACGAGATGCTACCTCCTGGCTTTATGCATACAACAGCTGATATCTTGCAGCCAGATACGCGTGCTTCAGGAGATATTTATGAACTTTATGGAACTTCTGACAAAGAGATCTACGATATTCCTCTAGAATTTTATACACTGGAACCTCATCGCGAGCACGTCTTCTTTGCAGACCGCGATCAATTGCAAGAGTGTCTTGAAAGCAAAGATTTGATTTTCAAAGCATTCGATGAATCGCCGGGACCAAAAGAGCATCAAGCTGCCGTTTTCGTTGTGAAAGGGAGCCAGATGTTGTCATTGAAGGAGGAGGATTGGATTGTGCGCAATCCGATTCAGCAGCCTTTTCCAGGGCTTGGGCACAAAGCGCGGCAGATGCATATGGTCGAAAGATACATTGAGATGCAGCCGAGCTACCCTTTTCTCAAGGGTATTGAAAACGGACTGATTACGAGTCAGGGCGTGCTTTTTTCCCGTTATTTTCCCTCTCCTGTGTTGAAGCGGATGTTGCTCAGTTTTCATGTGCAGTCGCAGTTGATGGGTGTT
>CAZXQV010000141.1:0-3653 GCA_964643195.1 uncultured bacterium
CTTTTTTTGCCGCAGCCTTCAAAGCCGATTCGATAGCAGCTGCTACAACTTCTCGCTTTACGCCCTTTTCGCGTTCCATGTATTCAAACATCGCGATAAGATCTTTTCTATTCATTCTCTAACCTCCAAATCATAAGAAAAAACCGAAGGTTTCCCTTCGGTTTTAAAGGTATAAAACCTATGGAGAGGGGATTAACCCTCCGTTACCTCAGCATGGTTGCTGTTTTGTTCACCGACCACGATATCATCACGGTTCTCATGGTTCTCATCGATCAAAAATTCTTTGATAGAGAGGGAGACTTTTTTGTGCTCGGGATCAAGCTTCATAACTTTAGCAGAAACTTCATCACCTGCTGAGATTACATCTTCAACTTTTGCAAAAGGCTGGTCTGAGAGTTCAGTGACGTGGATCAACCCTTCGATACCATTTTCAAGCTCTACAAAGGCGCCAAAAGCCGTGACTTTAGTCACTTGACCTTTTACAACTGTTCCAACTGGAATTGATCTTTCAATCGTTTCCCAAGGATTTTCACTGAGCTGCTTCACACCCAAAGTGATTTTCTTGCTGTCTTTGTCTACAGTCAGAACAACCGCTTCGATTTTGTCTCCTTTCTTCAAAATTTCTGAAGGATGAGAGACTTTTTTGATCCAGCTCATGTCAGATATATGAATCAAACCCTCAATGCCTGGCTCAAGCTCTACAAAAGCGCCGTAGTTAGTTAAACTCTTAACTTCTGCAATGACTGTAGAACCAATCGGATATTTATCTTCTGCATCATCCCATGGATTGTGTTCTAGCTGCTTGATACCAAGAGAAATTTTACCATCTTCTTTTTGAACACTGAGTACGACGGCTTGAACTTCATCACCCTTATTGACGATTTCACAAGGATCTGTGACATTTTTCACCCAAGACATTTCAGAAACGTGAATCAGACCTTCAATACCGGATTCGATTTCGATGAAGGCTCCGTAAGGTAGAAGCTTAACAATCTTGCCCTTAACTTTAGTTCCAGGAGGATATTTCTGTTCGATATCATCCCAAGGATTGCGATCTTTTTGCTTCAAACCAAGTGCTACACGACCCTTTTCACGATCGATGCTTAGGATCATCACTTCTAGCTCTTGATTGAGATCAACCATTTCTGAAGGATGCTTGATACGCTTCCAAGTCATATCTGTGATATGGAGCAAACCATCGATGCCATCGAGATCAAGGAAGACGCCGAAGTCTGTGATGTTTTTGACGACACCCTTGCGGATATCACCCTCAGAAATCGTCTCAAGAAGCTCTGCTTTTTTAGAAATGCGCTCAGCCTCGAGAAGTTCCCTGCGTGAAACAACGATGTTCTTTCTTTCGATGTTAATCTTGAGAATTTTGAATTCACAAGTTTTACCGAGATACTCATCTAAATTTTTGATGCGCTTATTATCGATTTGCGAACCTGGAAGGAATGCCTCCATTCCGATATCGACCATCAAGCCACCTTTGACCTTACGAATGATTTTACCCTTGACGATTGAACCCTCTTCACAATGTTCAATGATGAATTCCCACTGACGCAGGCGAGCAGCTTTTTCGCGAGAAAGAACAATCTGACCGTGATCGTTTTCTGGTTGCTCTAGGTAAACTTCAACCTCTGACCCAAGATTTAGATCTTCAGGTTCAAATTCTGCGGTAGGCACAAGCCCTTCAGATTTTAGACCCACATCAATCACAACAAAGTCTTTTGTGATTTCTACGATGCGTCCGCGTAAGATAGTGCCTGGCACTAACTCCACTTCCTCTTTATTCTTTTCAGTACCCTTCAATAATTCAAGAAATTGCTTTGCCTCATGCTCCTGAAAATCAATATCGTCAAGAATTTTTTTAGAGGACCATGTGTATTCGGTTTGTTTGTTCATTTAACTTATTCTCCTATGATCAATCGGGGATTCTAATGCTTTCCTTCAAAAATTGCAAAGAGATTTTGTGTATGTGATTTAAATAAGTGCTTTGAGGGAATTGTCTACCGCAAGCCCAAGTTTAGGATCTTTTTGGCTGAGTAGGCGCTGTAATTTTCGCGTCATTTGAAAAACTACTTGGTAATAGTCTTTGTTGATCTGTGGGTTTTGATAGAAGGAGCCGATATCGATGAAGATCGGCTCGTGGCCTACAAATCCAGTATTTTTTTGTAAAACAGGGTCGTGGTCATCAATGCCTCTTTCGATCCGCTTTTTGAGAAGAAGAACGATCGCTTCCATAGACTTTTGGCTGTCGGCATCAGTTAATCTCTCCATTAGGGGTTCAGCGCGTTTTTGGATAAAAAACTCGACGTCATCGAGATTGACCACATAGCCTCTTTTGAGGCCGTCATAAATCAGTAGTTGCTTCTTTAAATGATTGCTTTTGTTGAGATGCATGTAGATAAGGCCGCACTCTTCTTGTAGTTTGCAAAAGGCGAGGTGGCAGCTTGAGAACAGTTCCTGCTGCTTTTTTGTTTTTTCTTGAAGGGAGCTCTTTTGCCTCTCTTGCAGAAAACTTGGGCCATTACACAGTTTAGAGGTGCGAAAACGATTTTGGCGAAAAAATTTGATCACATAACGACGATCTTCACTTTCAAAGACATAATTTTGTGAGCCATGACTTAAGTAGTGGTAGGGCTGCTCAAAGATTTCCTTTGGATAGGAATTGTTCTCCACTTGCCATCGGGGATCAGGTTTGAGATCAGAATAGATATGACTCTCTATAAACCCATCAGCCAATTTATGAGTGGCGAAAATAAGTCCGAAGTAAGCGATTCCGAAGCCGACCAGGAAAATTGAGAATCCGATTAATAATTTCTTTCTCATGAACCTAGACTATAAGTGACAACTTTCCACTGTCCACGCTCTCCTATAGCCATAAGAGTAACAGTTTCTTGAACTTTCCCTTTTGAGGAAAATGAAGATTCAAACGTGATCTCCATGAATTTGCCTTGAGTGCCATGAGGGAGCTTGTTCATTAGGCGGTGGCTTGTGACTTTTCTTGAGGTGCTATTTCCATAATTTCCACGCACTGCTTTCATCGCCGCAGTCCAGATGTTTTGGCTCAAGATGTCTTGCAAAAGGCCCGCTGCCTGTGTCCAGGAAGAGGGATAAGCGCCTTGATCGAGCAGTCCGAGCCAATAGACTGCCTGGGAGCGAGCGGCAGTAAAGTCGGGGCTTGTGGAGTTATCTGTGCTATCGCCCGTCGGATTGTTCTGATTCTTCATTGTATAGGTGGCTTGGGGATACATCGCTTCCAGCTCTTCATCAGGTTTGGCGTCAGGCCCTATGAATCCTTTGCTGTATTCTTTGTTATAGATAGTGGGTTTATAGCCTCCTGCGGGAGTGCCAGGAGGAGGCGCTGCACCTGGAGGGGCGGGTTGAGCCAGGAGAGGCGTGGAAAGAATTAAACAGATGGATAAGATTTTCATTGGCGAAAAAGCCTCCTTTCGCTAAATTTCATTTCCTTTCACGATATAGAAGCTTGTGAGGGGAATCAAGGGTTATTTCGGGGGCTTAGCTTAGTTGGTAGAGCGTCTGATTTGCATTCAGAAGGTCAGGAGTTCGACTCTCCTAGCCTCCATCATAGCCCGCGGTTATAGCTCAGTTGGTTAGAGCGCGACACTGATAATGTCGAGGTCCCAAGT
>CAZXQV010000142.1:0-3597 GCA_964643195.1 uncultured bacterium
TGACCACAATGCTGGTCGCAGCAAGTTCATGTTGAATTTGTAAAATTAAGTCGTTGATCTGCATAGCAGTTATAGGGTCGAGACCCGTTGTAGGCTCATCATAGAGGAGGATTTTCGGACGGTAGACAATTAAACGTGCTAAGGCTGCTCTTTTACGCATCCCCCCTGAAAGGTTAGAAGGTAGTAACTCTTCCGTTCCCGCTAAACCTACCATCTCCAAAGCTTCATGGACACGTTCATCGACCTCTTCTTCAGTAATATAATGGTTATTCTGCTTTCTGTGTTCGCGTAAATAAAAGGCTGTATTGTCTTTGATTGTTAATGAGTCAAAAAGCGCTGAGGCTTGGAAAAGCATTCCCATGTGAGAAAGAGCGCGGAAAAGCGCTTGGCCCTTGAGGGGTGAAAGTGCGACCTCATCGACGTAGATTTCCCCGCTGTCAGGCTTTTCCAACCCCATGATCTGTCTAAGTAGAACACTCTTGCCTGAACCTGAGCGGCCGAGTATAACAAGCGTTTCACCCGATTCGATGGTTAGATTAATGCCTTTCAAAACCTCTTTTTTGCCATAGCTTTTCAAGACATTGACACAACGTATGGTCATGGCAGCCTCCAATGTTCTTGGAGGTAGACGTGGAAATTGTTCAAGCCAATCGTGAGGACAAAGTTGATCAGCAGAATATATGAATAGCTCACAACGACACTGTTTGTCGTCGCTTTTCCAACGCCAGCAGCACCCCCTGATGTCTGCATGCCTTTATAACAAGAGATCGTACTGATCAATATTCCAAAGCAAAAGGCTTTAATCAGTCCTTGTGTAAAGTCGTAGTAAGTGATGTTCAGAGGCATTGGCTCAAAATAGCCTTCAGGGGTCATGTGGAAAACAAAAACCGAGATCAGGTAACCGCCAAAAATCCCCATCACTGCGCTGAAAATCGTCAAAATAGGTAGCATGATAGCGCTAGCAATGATGCGCGGTCCAACGAGATAGCGTAGTGGATTGACCGACATAGATCTGAGTGCATCGATCTGCTCAGTGACTTTCATAGTGCCGATGACGGCCGTCATTGCAGAACCGACGCGCCCCGTCACCATGAAAGCAGTGAGTACAGGACCAATCTCTGTCAGCATACCCTTTCCAACTAAAAGGCCAACAGCGCTGCTCAGTCCCTTGTCTCCGAGTTGATAGAAAGCTTGGGCGGCTAATACTAAACCTGTTGAAAAGCCCGTGATCGCAACGACTGGTAGTGAAAGAACACCGATATTATAGAATTTGTCGAGAAGAAGAGTCCATGAGGGGGGTCTTTTGATGCATGTCCACACTGTTTGCGCAAAAAGGATGGCCCACATTCCAACGCTTGCAAATGAGTTGTAGAAAATGTTCAGGTAATAGCCCATTACCGCATAGTAGGTCTGTTTCTATTTATAGTCAAATCTGCAGTTTTCAACTGAATTGGCTATAAAAAATATAAGAGAGTTTACACCTTGAATCTGTAGGGTTTTGGAGAAGAAGGGGGTTCTTTGTTGTCTTTTGGAGCCTCTTGGACTAATTTCTCAAAGACAGCTTTCCAGTGCAGTGTAGATTTTAAGAAGTAATCGATAATAGAAGTCAGTTCTTTTGCTTCGATTTCGGGGCTAATCCGTCTATGCAGATAGATCAGTCGTTCATCAGGCTTTAAGGAAAGGGTCTCTTCCATCTTCTGGTTGCCCTCCAAAACCTCTTTAAAGAAGGCGCGTGCGCTCTC
Source organism: uncultured bacterium (assembly GCA_964643195.1). Classification (GTDB taxonomy): domain Bacteria; phylum Chlamydiota; class Chlamydiia; order Chlamydiales; family JAAKFR01; genus JACKPM01. Next base: position 1,743 of record CAZXQV010000142.1, read on the forward strand.
TTCTACAAGCTCTACAATCGGCGTTGAGAGCAAAATAGTGTTAGGTACGAGGTGATCGTCGAATTCAAACAGGATAGGAGTATTACTACTTTTCAAGACAACCAAACAAGCGCCATGCTTATCTGCTGATAAGGCTGTGAATTTAAGAACAGTGGCGAGCTGTTTTAAAAATGTCTGAAAATTACTCATAAATACACAAAAGCAAATTAGATGCCAGATTAGGCTAGTAGATCTTTCTGCGGATTAAAACTGCGCCTATCACTTGGGGAAATGATTGGTGTAAACTCCCGCCATTGAGCGATTTCCACACACCAATGGTGATAGACATTGATAACTCGATGAAGCCACTCCCAATTATCTTGAAGCGAACTGCCTGGAGAGCTTACTGCACGCAAAATAAGTGTCACACCCGTTGAATCGAGAGCAAAGCTGCAGCCGCCTGTATCAACACCTAGAAATTGAGCTTTGGCAAGTGCTTCTAAATGCTCTAAACGAGGCTTCATCAGAAAAAAACCAAGGTCAGCTTCAATCACGAGAGTTCCCTCAATCCGTCCGCGTTTGAGCGTGATACGCACACCATCCACATTCAGATCTACACGCCCACGGCTTAGCGCTTCTTCTGGTGGAAGGCTTTTGAGCTGTTTGCCAAAAAATGTGAGAGTTTCTTGAAAGGAGTGGTTCATCTTTCTCCCACACAAGCATCTATAAATGCTTGTACTTCTTCAGGATCTAAAGGAAAAAGCTCTTGTACTTGTTTTAAGGCTTCACAGGCCAATTTTAGGGGATGAGGAGTCTTGGGATCTCCAGTAAAATTACAAGATTGGGGGGAATGTCGTGAGAATCCATTTGTCGCATTTGAAGGGAGAAGTGGGCCCCGACTGAGCACTTGTACAGCCTTCCGAGATTCTGGTAAGAGAGGGGTTTGCCCCGAAGAGTCTGCTCTGCTGATTGGTCTAACCATGATTCGCTCCCTTAAGACTTAATATTAACATGCCTCTTGGTTGATTATGAAGATATTTTTTTAAAATCTGTTTTAACTGTTGATTACAAAAGGTTAGCGTTTAAGTTTAGGTTGATTGTCACAATTACAAGACAATTTTCTCCAAAAAAAGTAGACTGGGCTTTTTTTAGGAGGAAAGATGCCGCTACTCATGAAGAGCAGCCCCACGATTCCATTGAAACGTCCTGTTAGCGAAGCGATTTATGCTCGTTCTTGCCAATCGATCCCTAAGGGAGTCAACTCGCCCGTGCGCGCCTTTCCAGGTCTCGATCAAACCCCGCTTGTTGTTGAATCGGGCTATCTTGACAGAATCGTTGATGAGGATGGACACAGTTACATCGACTACTGCTGTTCTTGGGGAGCGCTTTTGCATGGGCATGCACATCCGCTTATTGTTGAAGCTGTTCAAAGACGGTGCGCGATGGGATCCTCTTTTGGTATTACGACCGAGATTGAAGCCACACATGCAGCAAAAGTCGTTTCTCTCGTGCCAGCCATTGAAAAGATCCGTTTTGTCAGTTCTGGAACCGAGGCGACGATGACTGCCTTGCGTTTAGCCAGGGGATTCACCGGCAGAGATAAGATCGTGAAGTTTTCCGGCAATTACCATGGCCATAGCGATGCCCTCCTTGTGCAAGCAGGTTCGGGAGCCGCGCATTTATCAGACTCAGCTGGTGTGCCTGCTGATTTTGTGAAGCACACTTTGGTGCTTCCTTTCAATGATGTAGAAGCTACCCGGAAGGGTTTATGTGAAAATGAGGTTGCTTGTGTGATCGTTGAGCCTAACGCCGCAAATAAGGGAGTTGTGGCAGCTTCTCAAGAGTTCAAAGAGATGCATAGGGAGGAGACAAAGAG
>CAZXQV010000143.1:0-3563 GCA_964643195.1 uncultured bacterium
CTGGAAAACAATCAGAAAAGTGATGGTAGTGTAGAGCTCCCTTCAGTAATCGCTGAGAAGTTGAAGAGACATGCTCTACGTTAAGCAGAGTTGCTTAAAAACTCACCTTACGCACTTTTTCTCTCTCCCAGAGTGATTGATTAGTCAAGATACCACGATCACAAGGAAGGCCAACTCCTTGGGAGTTGATCGAGGAGTGATCGGCTAAGATTGTCTGCAGCAATCACTCTCCGAGAGAGAAAAAGGTAAGGTGAGTTAAAAAAATATGACCGATCAATCGACCTGTCCAACTCATTCAGCTACGATCGATGTGCGTAGCCCTGGAGAATTTGAGCATGCCCATATTCCAGGCGCGATCAACATCCCCCTCTTTTCTAACGAAGAGCGCCATCAAGTAGGGCTCACTTATAAACGGATTAGTAAACAGGCAGCCTTCGATCTCGGTCTTCGATTTGTAGGCCCTAAACTAGAGCACTTTGTCAAAGCTGTAAAACCATTTGACAATGTAGAAGTTTACTGCTCGCGGGGAGGGATGCGCAGTCAGTCGATGGGTTGGCTCTTTAATCAAGCTGGGATTCTGACGACGATTAAAAAAGGCGGTTATAAGGCCTTCCGCAATGAAGTCTTAAAAATTTTAAAAAAACCCTACCTCTTGAAAGTTTTATCTGGCTTTACAGGTTCTGGAAAGACAGAGATTTTACGCAGTAAAGAGCAATTTATTGATCTTGAACTGCTTGCAAATCATAGAGGCAGTGCTTTTGGCGCTTTAGGACCTCAACCCTCAAATGAACATTTAGAAAATTTAATTGCGTTCAATCTCCTATCACTGAATGACAAAGAACCCATCTGGGTGGAAGATGAGAGCCGTGTGATTGGCTCTTGCAAACTGCCTGACGATTTTTTCGAACAGATGGCTCAAGCTCCGCGCGAAGAAATAAAGTGTTGTTTTGAAGAGAGGGTCGAGCGACTTGTTATAACCTACGGTAGCTATGAAATTTCAATGCTGGAATCCGCTATTTTGAGAATACAAAAGCGGCTTGGGAAGGACCGGATGAAGGAAGCTTTATTCCTATTGAAGCAGAATAACTTAAGAGGTTGCGCTGCCCTTTTACTCAGTTACTATGACAAAGCTTACGAGAAAAGCCAGAAGAGGTATAATAGATTTAATGAGCACACATTTTGAAAATAGGGATGCACTATCCCATGTTGTAGAAAAAAAAGTAGCAGGATTTCTCTCGTTAACAGAGTCCCATGGCACTGAGCTCCCGGGACAGCTATCGAGTGGTGCTGATGCGATGCGGGAAACCACCCTTTTTCTCCTATTAAGCTGGCTTGTCGTTTCAGCACAAATCTCCGTTTTGATTGCGATTGGTGTGGCATTGATTGCATGGAAAAGTGGTCGCAGCGCTTGGCTTGGTTATGCACGGATGGAAAGATTGCATCGTTTGATGGACGAGGAAAAGCGAGAGATTGAGGATAACCGCAATCAAGAGCGAGAAGAGTTAAAAGCGCTTTACAGAGCCAAAGGTTTTCAAGGGGATCTATTAGAAGATGTCATCGATGTCTTGATGGCTGACAACGACCGTCTTTTGCGCGTGATGTTGGAAGAAGAGCTTGGGCTCTCTTTGCAAGCTTATGACCATCCTATCAAGCAATCCATGGGCGCTTTTGCAGGTTCGCTTTTGGCCGCTGCAGCTTTTCTTCTTTCTATCCTTTTCCTGCCATTTCCGGCAGTTATAGGAGCAGCTCTATTTCTAATTGGATTCGGAGCTGCTGGGGCGGCATTTTTTGAAAAAAATGAGTTAATTCCCGCAATCGTGTGGAACTTGGCGATCGCTGGTTTAAGCCTTGGGCTCGCCTATTTTATCGTTGAGCTATTATGACTGAAGAGTTAATCGTCAATTACTATAATTCTGGCAGGGAGATGAATCAAAGTCCTTTCCTTGCAGAGGCTTCTCGCAAATGGGGCAATAATCTATCGCTCAAAATCGCCTTTTTTTCAGCAGGACTTCTCACCCTTTCTTCCCTTTTTTCCTTAACTAATCCGCTTTTGGGCTCTCTTTTCTTGCTTCTGACCTTCTTTTTTGCAGGTGTTCCCCCATTGATAGGTGCGATTGAAGATTTGGCAGGAGGCCAACTCAATATCGATGTCTTGATGGCTCTTGCTGCCTTTGTTTCCCTTTTTATTGGAAGTGGGCAGGAGGGGGGGCTTTTACTGGTGCTTTTTGCCTTTGCAGGAGCCTTAGAGAAAAGTGTCAAGAGCCGCGCTAAGGGAGCGATCCGCTCTTTGGAAAAATTGACTCCGACAAAAGCTTTTGTATTGCGTACAGATGGCTCTTTGATCGAAAGGGCGCTTTCTGAAATTCGTATCGGGGAGAAGATTTTGGTGAAAGCAGGAGCGGTTATACCTCTAGATGGTGTCGTGATAGAGGGAGCTTCTTCGGTTAATCTTGTCCATCTCACTGGGGAAAACCTTCCTGTTTCAAAAAAGCCAGGTGATGAGGTCCCAGCTGGAGCGCACAATAACGAAGGCTCTATCACCATCGAAGTGACGCAAGAGAGCTCCAATTCAACGATTGCAAAGATTGTCCATCTGATTACAGAGGCGCAAAAGTCAAGACCAAAATTGGCTCTTTTTCTAGATAATATGATGAGTCGTTATGCCACTTTGGTCATCATTTCTACATTTGCTTTCGCTCTTTTACTCCCTCTAATATCCTCGATTTCTTATTTGGGCGCTAACGGTTCGATTTATCGAGCACTTGCTTTCATGATTGCAGCTTCTCCTTGTGCTCTTATCCTTGCAATTCCAATTGCTTATCTGAGCGCTATCAGTGCTTGTGCAAGCAAAGGCATTATTTTGAAAGGAGGCGTTGTACTTGATGGACTCGCCTCTTGCCATAAAGTAGCTCTCGATAAAACGGGAACATTGACTACAGGAGCGTTGGTTTGCTCAGAAGTGGAAGGAGCCAGTGAAGAGTTGCTTTCCTTGGCTCTAAGCTTAGAGCAGCGTACGGATCACCCGATCGCCCAGGCGATCTGTAGTTATGTGACAGCAAAGAAAATTGCTCCTACAGAGATTCATAATTTTCGTGCCATTTTCGGGAAAGGTGTAGAGGCAGAATATCGCGGTGAAAAAGTGATCATGACAGGTTGCTCAGGTTGTCGTGAAGAGAGCAAAATTTGCGCCTGCCTCACTTACAAAGATCAAAAAGCGCATTTCACTTTTGTAGATGCCATCAGACCCCAAGCTCGTGAGACCATTGAGGCCCTTCACAAAATGGGCTTCAAGACGGTGATGCTTTCAGGTGATCATGCCTCGTCAGTAAAAAAAGTGGCTGAGCAGTTGGGAATCGGACAGTGGTTTGCAGGACTGACTCCTGAAGAAAAGCTGCGCTACATTGAGCTGGACGAACAACTGGTGATGGTGGGTGATGGAATCAATGATGCGCCAGCATTGGCGCGTGCTGCCATCGGTATTTCGATGGGAAAGATGGGTAATGCGACGGCTGTCGATGTTTCAGATATCGTGCTTCTTCACGACCGCATCGACCACCTGAGCT
>CAZXQV010000144.1:0-3557 GCA_964643195.1 uncultured bacterium
AGAAGTCATTGGTCGATAGAAAACCATTTGCATTGGATTATGGATGTGAATTTTGGAGAAGATGCATCTTTGGCATCTATAGGGAATGCAGGAGAGAATTTAGCTGCTTTAAAAAGACTTACTAGCACTATGATAAGAATAGATCTTGGAGGTGTACGTGGTACAGCACAAAGGCGAAGACAAGCTGCCTGGGATGATGCTTGGACCTTAAGACTTTTGTCAAGATTATTTGAGGTCGAACTGTAAAGTATTTTTAATCAAAAGACCCTGGATAAAGCATGCTTATGCTCTTTAAATAACAATACAGAGAAAGAGGAAATTTGCTTACTCTGTTCTAACCATCCAGGTGCGAAATCATGAAAATAAAAGGAAAATGCATAGGCTGTAACACACTTTATTCTGTTGCAACCGCAGGTCGGCATCTTTCTGCCTGTCCAAAAATTTCACATATTCTTCAATCTGCTACTTCCAAGGCTGTTCCCGGTTACTTATTGAAAGTATCGTCTGCAGATCTTCCAGCTGGTTACTGGATGTTTTTGACAATTCCAGCAACTGAGACACTTAACTTGCTAGATCATTTTCTACGAGAAACTTGGTTGGAATGCTGTGGTCACTTGAGTATGTTTACCATTGAAGGATATCGCTATTCATTCCATCCATATGATGACGATTTATCGATGAGAAAACGTATCGACAAAATTTTCATCCCTGGACTACGTCTCGATTATGTTTACGACTTCGGATCATCTACTGATCTTGAGATAAAAATCATTGATACAGTGGAAAAATGTCCCGAGAAGCAAGTAACACTCATCATGCAGAACGAGCCTCCTCCATTTAAGTGTGAATTATGCTCAAAGAGCGCTGAAATCATTTGCTCAATGTGCAATGAAACGACTTGTGCTTCATGTAGCGAGCGTCATGGATGCGTTAAAAAAGAAAAAGATACATACATGCTTATGCCGCTTGTTAATTCACCCAGAGCAGGAGTCTGCGGCTATCACGGACGAGGTCACTATTGAAGTGATATGAGATCTGTTCGTATCCCTTCGATGAAAGTGCGTGAAAAAAAGTGCGAGCTGTGGCATCATAGCGGCTGATTTGAGGTGATATGACATCTGTTCTTGATAAGCTGGCTAAAATTGAGGCATTAATTCAAGGCGCTTCCTTTGAAGGAGAAAAGCGGGCTGCTATCCTCGCCAAGGCGCGAGTCCTTGCTGCCATCCAGGATCGGCAAGCCCAGATACCCATCGAATACAAAGTTTCCTCTGATAGTCCTTGGAAAAAACGCCTTTTTGTTGCACTCTGCTCGAAACACGGTTTTTCCACTTACCGCTACTATCGGCAAAAATATACTACTACATGTCTGAGGATCAGCAAAAGCGATATGGATGACATCCTTTGGCCCGAGTTCGAGCACTATTCAAAAATTCTGGAAGAGCTCGTTGAAGATGTTATCCAGGATTTGATCAACAAAATCCATCATGTTCAAGAAGAAGAAACGGTGATCGCAGGGGAAATCAATCAGGCTGCCGTCATGTAATGCCATCATAAAACGATGACGGAATTGAGTGATATGAATAATGATCCGATTGAAATCAGCTATAACCTGGATTTAGAAGAACTTGAATCATTGTTATCCAAAGTGCAACGTCCAGGTAATTTTTTTGTAAAAGGCTCTAGGGAAATGCCGATGCCCAAAATCGAAGTTGAGGGTGTCGGTGTTTTATCTTTTCCAATTCCCGTGGCTCAGATTAAAGAGCTGGTCTATCAAGCTGTGCGCGCCCCTTATGGGCGAGGCGAAGAAACCATTTTAGATACTTCAGTACGCAAGGTTTGGCAATGGCCGCCAAGCAAGGTGCATATTAGTAGTACATCTTGGGCAAATCATTTTGACTGGATTCTTTCTCAAGTACGAGATGGTCTAGGGTGCCAACATGTGCTCATCACTGCAGAACTTTATAAAATGCTTGTGTATGATGAAGGTTGTTTTTTCCTTGCCCATCGTGACACAGAGAAAACCCATGGGATGTTTGGTACGTTGGTTATAGTCTTACCTTCTGCACATCAAGGAGGAGAACTCGTGATCCGCCATGCCGGACACGAAGTCATGGTTGATCTCAGCCATATTGGAGTATCTGAAATGACCTTTGCGGCCTTTTATGCCGATTGTGAGCATGAAGTGCGTCCGATTTTGAATGGACATAGAGTATGCCTGGTCTATAACCTGATTCAACAATTTGATGCGAAAAATATTTCGCTCATTGCCCCGTTGTATGACGCTGAAATAACCAAAGCAGCAGAGATGTTAGAAAAGAGTTTGGGCCATGCTGATGGACCAATTAAAATCACTTGGCTTCTAGAACATCAGTACAGCCCTTCTGCTTTGTCATTTTCTGCATTGAAAAATGCAGACGCCGCTATAGCACAAGTTTTAACTCAAGCAGCTGAATGCGCGGGATGTGCCATTCACCTTGGAATGGTGCATCTTGAAGAATCAGGCAACGCAGAGCCCCATTACGACTCCTATCATTCGAAAAAATCCAAATGGCATCGCTATGATGATCATGACGAGGAAGAAGATGATGATGAGTGTTTTGGGGAAGATTTTGAAGTGATTGATGTTTGTGATGAACGGCAGTACATCGATGGATGGATCAATCTACAAAATCAGCCAGTCCGCTTTGGAGAGCTACCCATTGATAAAAATGAACTTTTACCTAATGGATCCCTTGATGGAGAATCTCCGGATGAACAAAGATTAATGGAGGCTACAGGTAATGAAGGAGCAAGTTATGAGCGCTCTTATCACCGTGCAGCTTTGGTGATTTGGAGGCAAGAAAGGTATCCAGAAGTGTTGTTACAAGCCGGGGTAGCAGCTCTCATGCCCTACTTCAATGAGCGTATTGCAGCATATGAGGCCGAGCCATCTGATAAATCGCAGGAAGCCCTCCATGCTTTAGCCAAACTCATCCTTGATGAATGGGAAACTGATCTTCAATCAAGGAATTATTACAGCAAAGATCAATCTCCCAATCGTTCTGACATGTTATCTTGTTTAAGTCAGCTAAAAGATAAACCTCTTTTGGAACGTTTTATTTCTACCATCTTGAATCGACAATACGATGGAACTGAGAATGTTGCTTTAGTACAAGCTGTCGATTTATTAGACATTGCCACAAGCAGTCATTTGCTTTCTAAGCTTATTACAGCACATATGAGCAATACCCCAGGTTCGTGTGTCAATCTCCTCAGTCGTTTCGTGAAAAATTCAGCAGATGCCGTAGGATCAGAAGCTCTTCATACAATATCCAGTGCAACGGTTCTAGCTCTGAAAGAAATAGGCAAATCTTCATCTTCAGTAATGGATCGCAGCAAAAAAAATACAGCGGTAGACTCAAATTTTATTATTGAACTTTGGAGGATCTTATTCGACTTAAAGGAAGATAATCTCCGCAAGATCACTGCAATCGAGATTAGCGCTCGTCCCACTGTATTTGATCGGGTGTAATTGAAAGTGGAGCTTAGGCAGCTGTAGCCAATTCTTCTTTATAACG
>CAZXQV010000145.1:0-3369 GCA_964643195.1 uncultured bacterium
GCAGAAGATGTCTAAGCGCCTCAAAAACTATCCTGAACCGGAGATCGTGATTCAGAAATATGGAGCAGATGCTGTTCGCCTCTACATGTTGCATAGCCCAGCCGTTAAAGCTGACGATTTGCGTTTCAGTGAGAAAGGTGTAGAGCTTGTTCTTCGTCAGATCTTGATCCCTTTTTGGAATGCCCACGCGTTCTTCTTGACATACGCCCGCATTTATGGATGGAAACCATCGATTATATCGCAAGCTCCTGAAGCAGTAATCGATCGCTGGATTTTGGCTCAGCTCAACGGTTTGATCAAAGTGGTTGAAGAGGGGATGGATGACTATGATCTATCTAGAGCGGTAGAGCCCTTTGTCGGTTTTGTCGACCAGCTCACGAACTGGTACATCAGAAGAAGTCGTCGCCGCTTTTGGTCAGATGAGGATACACCAGATCGTAGGCAAGGATTCGAAACACTACACTTTGTGCTTATAGAACTTTCTAAGATTGCAGCTCCATTCGTACCATTCATCAGTGAAGCGATTTACCAGAATTTGAAGACAGGTGAGATGGCAGAATCTGTCCATCTTGCCGATTTCCCAACCTATAATGAAGCGAATCGCAATAATGCATTGGAAAAGGGGATGGACGCGCTCCAGACAGCTGTGAGCTTGGGCCATAGCTTACGGAAGGAGCAGAAGATTAAAGTGCGTCAGCCATTGCCAAAGGTGCACGTAGTCTCTGGTGATTATCTTCTTCTAGATTTCATGCGAGATCAGGAGCATTTGATTGCTGAAGAGTTGAATGTGAAGCAAGTAGTCTTTCATGATGAGAAGCAACGCTTCGTCAAGCTTTCGATTAAACCTAACTTCCGTATGCTTGGCAAGAAAGTTGGTCAGCACATGAAAGAGGCGCAGGCTGTCATTCATAATTTAGAGCAAGACCAGATCAACAACTTATTACGTGGGGTTCCTCTGCCTATCTTTCTAAATGGAGAGCCCTATGTTCTTCATGAAGAGGATGTTGAGATCACTCGCGAAGTGCATGATCATGTAATCGCGATGAATGCTGGAGTGATCACGATTGCCCTCGAGACAGATCTTTCTGAAGAATTAGTTCTTGAAGGGATTGTTAGAGAGCTTGTTAACAAGATTAATACCATGAGACGTGAAGCCAATTTTTCCGTGACTGATCGGATTGCAGTCAGATTGGGCGTAACTGATAAGGTGAGAAAGGCTCTCTTGATTCATGGAGACTATCTGAAAGAGGAAGTGCTCGCCACCTCACTAGATTTCGGGTATGAGGAGACGAGCACTACGCTTGATATCAATGGAGAACCCACAGCGATTCAGATTCTTAAGCAGAAATCATAGAATCAAAGTTGTTGCAAGAAAAGAGCCATGCTTTCTGCATGAGATAGCTGTTTGCAGTTGCACCACGGAAAGGTACGGGTTGACCATTTTGCATCAAAACTAGGCGATTCTTCTGCTTATTAAAGTAGATATTCGTTGTTGTCGATGATTCTTTCATAGGCAGCACTTTGAGTCTTACGCGGCAACGCTTCTCTTCATCTTGATTCACTAGGTAGCAGAACTTGCCGAGGATGTAATACTCACCTTCGCTCTCTTCATGTAGAACCCACTGGCCTGATTCCAAACACTCAAACTTCTGTTCTTTAGAAAGAGCACTGAGCAGGTCGATCCTTTGTTGGAAGCGGCTAGTCACAATTCTCAATTCATTATTTTCACGCTTGATTGTATAGTTGCGCGCAATTACCTGGTCTGCAGGAGCTTGCCCAGCAGCTTTTTGTTGTAGCACGAGGCTGCTTACTAAAAATGCAAGCCCGAAAACACCCCCAAATGAAGTGTAAAATAGAGAGCTTGAATGTGATAGAAAATCAACTTGTGGAACATTCATCAGCCCTAAGATTCCAAGTCCACTAGCGGCAATTCCTGCGACTGCCAAAATTAATGTAATGATCGCGAAGACGTTAAAAGGGATAGAATCTTTTTCCTCTACCACTTCTACTTTAGCTTTGTCCATCTCTTCCCCCAGATATTTAGACTTTTACTACTTCTACTATCTATAGTCGATTGAGTTTGGATTGATAATTTTGCTTGGGTCCAAGCCCTCAGGTTTGTTCGATCGTAACCTGCCTCATATTAGAAATACGGGGCAGGTTACGATCGAACAATGGCGAGGGTTTCACGCAAGCAAAATTATCAATCCAAACTCAATCGACTATAGATGAGCTCATGCCTCTATTCTCTTTCTTGTAGAAGCTGTATAGACTTCATTCTAATAAATTTTTTTTAATATGGAAAGAAAAGTTTTAAATAAGAGTCATAGCAGTTCCAAAATCATGGTTTAGTGACAATGTTAAAAAACAAGTTTTATATTAATAAAATTCAAGTGGTTACATGATTATTGTGAGGATCATACTTGCTATGTCGTGCTCTAGAAATATGGATTTTACCCTCACTTAGTTGCTGAGTCAGAGCTAACAAAACTTCTTCTCTGAATGAATGAGGATCTATAGCCTCTTGAGGCGTAAAATGCACAGTTCCATGATGAAGATGTCCCGTTTCACTTTTAAGTGTGTTACAAAATAAGTAGGTCGAACCTTGAATAGAGTACTCGCCATCTTTTAAAGCCCTCTTTTCTCGACACTCTTCCCAATCACTCGTTATGAGCGTATAGGCATGTGTTTGTGATGCGATGACTCCTCCTGTAAAGTCGCAATAATAGGATCTGCTATTGATCTCCTCTTGTAAAAGGACTGGTATCTCTTTTGCAGTTATTGCAGATAGATTAAAAGCGCAGGGTTGCTTAACACCGTTGATTATAAGCGTTGTCTGAACGATGATGCGGTCGTCTCTATATTCACAAGATGTTGGTTCTATATGTCTTGGAGACAATATTTGCATATTGCAATAAGATGTCATCAGATAGTTCTCGGGAGAATATTCTCTTCTTTCATTAAGTTTTGGAAATAATAAATTTGCAATAATTTTTGGTTTTTTTAGGCTCTCATGCAAAAGCGTAATGGGCTCTTGTGTTATATCAGGGAATCGATGAAAAACCAGTGTTGGTACTCCATCGACGAGGAGCTGCGCACAGATCGAGGTATGGGCTTCATCTCTGTAATAGCTGTTATCTGGCATTTCATCCATTTGGTGATAAGGAGTGAGGCTATTAGGAAGTCTTACGTGATGACCCCAACGGTTGATTTCCAGCTCAATAAAGGGTGTGGGTTGTGCAGCTAGTGGAATCGGTTGATCCACTGTGACGCTCGTGAGGGGAACAAGCGACTGTTTCTTGGGTTTGTAGCATAAAATTGCTAAAGCACTTCCGGTCACAATGGAACCAGCAGCAATACTCGCGATTG
>CAZXQV010000146.1:0-3338 GCA_964643195.1 uncultured bacterium
GATCCATGCGCATTCAATCCGCGCACAAAATCCTTACATCCGGGTGAACTGTGCAGCGGTTCCCGATACTCTGATTGAATCGGAATTTTTTGGGCATGAGAAGGGTGCATTTACTGGGGCTAACAATAAACGGATTGGCCGTTTTGAACTCGCTCATAATGGCACACTTTTGCTCGATGAAGTGACTGAGATTCCTCTCAATCTACAACCTAAGCTTTTACGTGCAATTCAGGAACATGAGTTTGAGAGGGTGGGTGGCAGTCGCCCCGTCAATGTGGACATCAGGATCATTTCTACTTCTAACCGGAATTTGGAAGAGGCTCTTTCTCAAAAGATTCTACGTGAAGATCTCTACTACAGATTGAACGTGGTTCCATTAAAATTACCACCTTTACGTGAGCGCAAAGAAGACATTTTACCGCTTGCCCGCTACTTCCTGGAGAAGTTTTCATTAGAGAATCGTAAAAAGCCTTTGAAGTTTTCACAAGCAACGGAGAAAAAACTTTTTGCTTATGATTTTCCAGGAAACATTCGAGAATTAGCGAATCTGATCGAACGAATGGTTGTGCTCGAGTCTGAGGTTTTGGTTTTATAAAATTGGATGTTTAGAATAGAGGGATCTCATGATATAGCCGGTATCGAATATCGATTAATTAACATACTGAGCTGGCTACAAATTTCCTGCCGATGAAAATTTTAACTTTCTAGAATTTCCATTTTCGCATAGACTTTCGTCTTTACATTTTGTTTACAAAAAGAAGGAGTCTCTTATGGCAACAAGAACAAGTAGAACTGAGGCCAATCCACCTACATATGAACCAGGCTGTGCAATACTTAAGTGTGGTGCAACGGAAAAAGTTACACAGTGTGCACGCTGCAAGTTCTTTGCTTTTTGCGCTGATCATCAAAAAGGGAACAAGCATCCCTGTATGCCCGCTTTTCCGGACCAAGGTTCGGGTTTACCCAGTTCGGAGTTCTGGATGACTACTTTGAGAATGCATCTTGTTTCATACCCTACTCAACCACCGACTTTTGATTTGCGATTAAATCTAGGTTCTGAATCTGCTTGTCTAGAACGACCTCCAACTGGTCGAAGTACTAAATGGGGAAACCGGATAGCGGCACTAAGGTCCGCCGCTCGTGACTATGCCGAAAGACAAGCAGCAAACGGAAATTCTCATTCCGTCCTAAACCCAACATTGCTTGTTGAAGTCACAAGCAAGCCCCATGATCCTCGTTTCTCTGCAATAGTGCAAATGAAGGCCAGCAAGACACGCGTCGAAATCGAAATACCTAGACCAGATTTTCATGTTTCTAAACCAGATACAACAACCTCCTTCACTCAATTGACAGTGCCTGAACATTGGGGAGATGCTGTAGAAGCTGGTCCTCCGAAGGGGACTCTACGACTAACCGAAACCCCTAAAATGCCTCTAGAAGCTCGTGCTAAGAGCTCCACTCCAACCCTTAAAATGCCTCTAGAAGCTCGTGCTAAGAGCTCCACTCCAGAACCGCCAGACTCCTTCGAGAGGATAGAGATCCCTGATAGGCTGATTGTGGCTGGATTCTCGGATCAAGTATTTGGGCAGCGATTCTGGCATTATGGAAGTTGCGTGATGTGCGGCATTCGCGACCCTTCCGTAACAGCATGCCAAAAGTGTGATTTGCTCCTGCACCCCGGATGTACCTCAGCGCATCGACCAAATTGCGCGCTGACTCACCCCAAGGGACCAGAGGAAGGTACCGATGTTCCTGTTGAACAGATTGCCAATTATCTATGTGGGGTAGATAGCCAAGGGTTTTCAATCGTCTATGCGCCTTTACCTCAAACTCATTGGTGGTTGATAAATCCAGATGAAATTGGTGAACACATAGCTGGAGATTTTGGATCACGAGTAGCTTCTCTGGTTAAGGTCTTTGGACCAAATTTGGGTGAACACTTAATCGTTGTTACCGATGGAGAGCCTAGACAACAAAAAGTCTTTGTTTTAACTAAAGTGGGACAAGATAGCTCTTCATGCGCTATCATGTAATCATCCAAATTGAATGAGATATAACCAGGTCTAATCCTCTATATGGCTGCTGCGACTACCACGTCTAGAAAATGCGAATATGACATGTTCTGTGCTGCAGGTAACTGCGATAGCAAGGAAGCAATGATCAGATGTCCGACCTGTGAGTTATTTGCTTTCTGTAAGAGCCATCAAGGAAGCAACCATACATGTTTGCCGAGAATGAGGGAAACAAACGGGCGACAGCTTCCTCTTTCGACTCTCCTGGATTGCTTTCGCGCTTTGAGCAATCTCCCTGAACCAAATCCTGAACGTGTACGCCATATAAGGGTCTATCCCGGTCCTCCCCCATCATGGGAAGAGGCTAAGGATTTATTTGGAACTAAAGCCTGTAAGGCGCATGCCCGTGAACAACTACGAATCGCTTTTGAGCATAGTAGCCGGTTAGGATCATCTATTCTATTAGTAGAATTTATGCCACCGGCAAATTCTTCTACAACAGTGCTGATGCGACCCAGGGAGATAGATGATTCTCCTCCAAGGACTTTTCAGATACAAAATTGGACAATCCCCCAAGGAGCGTCCTGGACGATGGGTGATGCGCCTTCTTGGACCTATGGGGATTGCCTCGTTTGTGGTCACAAGGATAAGACAGTTTGGCAATGTTCTCAGTGCGGCTTGCCAGTGCATTCACAGTGCAGTAAAAATCATACAGCTGCTTGTAAAAACATCTTGCCAAAAAAGTGGGATGAAGGTCATGATGTATCCCCTCCCCCTTTAGAAATCGCTAACTACTTATGTAGAGAAATACGGCAATTGCCTCGAAATTCGAGAGTTCTAGGTGTCAATACAGGGGAGGGAACATGCACCTTTCTTAATTTCGATGAAATTACTAAAGCCCTTCGCGATCCTTTTGCGCAACGTGTTCGCTCGATTGTCGCACACGTACCGGGAATCGATCGACGTCTCATCATTGCTATTGATGGAGAATCTCCCGCTCAACAAAAAGTTATGATTCTAACTTCGACAGCCTCTAATTGCACCATCATGTAGATGAAGTACGCTTGATCGAATTTTTGTTCAAACTGAATCGGCTATAAATTGCGTTCTAGACTCCGCTACCCCTACATTTCTTCTGGCTCGCTGCCAAAAGCCGGGAATAGCTCTTAAGCCCGGGTTCAAACCGAAAATGCCCCGCCTCATCATCAAAGCTGCCCGTCACTACCTCTTTCTCATTCGCAAGACAAAGAAAAGGCGCCTGCACAAAACTATTATAACCCATAAGCTGATTCGCAAATTGTGGAGTCAATTTCTCCGCTTTACACT
>CAZXQV010000147.1:0-2852 GCA_964643195.1 uncultured bacterium
TCGCCCAAAGAGAGAAAAAAACAAGCCACTACCATGCTTTTTTTAGGAAGTCGGGTGGATGAGTGGCGTAAAATCGCTCTTCTGGATATGGATGTAGGATTTTGACTCTAGGTAACCATTTGTTTGTCATCTTTCCGAAAGGTTTACTATGAATCTTTCTATCTATGCCCTGTGTCCTCGAACGAACCCTGTTCCCTAGTCGTTTAAATTTTCATGCGATAAAAATGTATTTACAAAAAAGTCTGTGATTGCAAAAAAAGGCTAGAACCAGGTAGAAGCTTGGGGTCGTAAATCAAGGGTTATATGGAAAGTACAATGAAAAGCGAAAGATTGAAAAAACTCGAGGCTGAACTCGGAGACTTAGAGCAATGGATGAAGCTTGGTCTCGTTCCTAATAAGGAACTTGCTCGCCATAGCGAGGAGATCGATGCTTTGAAAAGACGGATTGAAGAAGAGAGAGAACGTCTTCAATTTCTCAAAGAGAGTGGCGAAATGGAAGAGTTCCAAGCCCCCCGTCGTGCCCCCACCAAAACAATTTATCCCGACACACCTAGTATGTCTGATATCGAAGTCAGTGAGACGACAGAGGGCGGAAGCTTTGAATCTGAACAAGATCAAGATACCTCTACGGAAAGTGATGATAGCGGCTCAACCATCGGGGAATCTAATCTCGAAGAAGACGAGAGCGAAGAGGATGAAGAGGATCCTTTCAGCGACAAAAACCGTTGGAGACGGGGCGGTATTCTAGACCCTGAATCTAACGACTGGTGATCGCCGAAGCCTCTCTTTACATCCACGTCCCCTTCTGTACAAAGAAATGCCACTACTGTCATTTCTACGTCATTCCCGATAAGCCCGAGTTTAAAACCATCTATATGGAAACATTGAAGCGGGAATGGGAGTATAAAAAACATCTCATCCCGGTTTGTCGCTCCATATATTTTGGAGGGGGCACTCCCTCCCTTCTTGGGTCTGATAATATTTCAGAGATTCTTTCTTGGCTCCCCAATGCTCCTGAAATCACTCTGGAAGCAAATCCTGAATCGATCGCTCATTTTCCAGGCATTAACAGACTTTCAGTGGGCGTACAATCGTTCAATGATGACCATCTAAAAAGATTGGGCAGAACGCATAATGCTCAGGAGGCATTTGATGCGATCTCCAATTCGTCGATCAAAAACATTTCAATCGATTTGATGTATGATCTGCCCAATCAAACGCTCGCGGATTGGGAATATAGCTTAAATTGTGCCCTTTCATTGCCGATCTCTCATCTTTCTCTCTATAATTTGACGATTGAACCGCATACAGCGTTCTATAAAAGACGTAAAAATTTAGCTCTGCCCTCTGGCGAAGACTCTCTCAAAATGTTGCAAATGGCGATCGATAAAACGGCAGGCCAACTTGAGCGCTATGAGCTGTCGGCGTTTGCCAAGCCAGGCTTTGAGTCGCAACATAATATTGGCTACTGGACAGGCAGACCCTTCATAGGACTTGGACCTTCAGCCTATAGCTACTGGGAAGGAGCTCGCTTCCGGAACCCTCCTCACTTCCACCAGTGGACGAGAGATGTAACAGCACAAGATTGTTATGAAAAACTCTCCCCTGAGCATCAAAAACTTGAGCTACTTGCGATCGGACTGCGTCTGATAAAAGGCATTAAAACGGACGTGAATGTTGACCGCTTGATTGACCTTGGGTATGTGACACGAGAGGGAGAGCGGGTTCGTTTAACGACGCTTGGACAGCTCTTTCATGACACGGTTGCTGAAGAGATCGTTGCTTGATACAAGTGAAGCGTCTACAATGATTGTATGCTATTGCTCAACGTTGAGGCGCTTTCTAAATCTTACGGGTCGAAGTCGCTCTTTTCTGGGCTGAATTTCAGCATTTTCGCTCAAGATCGTCTTGGATTGATCGGCCCGAATGGCTCGGGCAAGTCGACTTTTATGAAGATTTTGGCGGGCTTGGATCAAGCTGATAGCGGGATTCTTGCCTGCAAAAAAGGTTTGAAGGTGGGTTATTTGCCACAAACCTGTGAGTTTCCCGACAAAAATCCCTATGAGTTGATGTTGGAATATGGAGATGAGCTTCAGGTCAAGCAGTGGATGAGCCGGGTGGGGTTCCGCGGTGATGAGCCGAGCGCAGCCCGTCTCTCTGGGGGCTGGAAAAAAAGGCTCCGCTTAGTTCAAGAAATGATTGGAAATCCAGATCTCCTTCTTTTGGATGAGCCGACAAACCATTTGGATTTAGATGGCGTGCTTTTTTTGGAGAAATTTTTGCAAAGGGATGCTCCCACCTATTTGCTTGTGAGTCACGATCGCACATTTTTGAGTCATGTGACCAACCGCATTTTAGAGATTGATCCGGTCTATCCGGGCGGACTTCTTTCAATCAACGCTTCTTACCAAGAATTTTTGGTGCAGAAAGAGAAGTTTCTAGAGGGGCAATTAGAGACTGAGAGGTCACTGGCATCTCAGGCGAGAAAAGAGGTGGCTTGGTTGCGTGCTGGGGTGAAGGCAAGGACAACGAAGTCACGATCCCGTATTGAACGGGCCCATGAACTACTCGATGATCTTTCTGATGTCAAAAGGCGCAATCAGCAGAAGCGAGCCGACATCGATTTTGTCAGCAGTGAACGGGAAACCAGAAAGCTGCTTACAGCGAAAAATATTGCGAAGACAATGGGAGAAAGAAAGCTATTTTCTGCTCTGGATTTCACTTTGTCACCAGGAACACGGCTTGGCTTGATGGGGCCCAATGGTTGTGGAAAGACGACCTTATTGCGTCTTTTGGCAAATGAGCTTGAGCCCGACTTGGGCACTTTGAAAAGGGCTGATGATCTCAAGATT
>CAZXQV010000147.1:2862-3333 GCA_964643195.1 uncultured bacterium
ACTTGCCAGACCATCTTTCATTGCATGAAGCGCTCTCGCCAAATGGAGATTTTGTTGATTATCACGGGGAGAAAATCCATGTGAATGGCTGGTGCAAGCGTTTTCTTTTCACTCCCGACATGTTGAAAATGCCGATCGACAAGCTTTCTGGTGGTGAGAGAGCGCGTATCGCAATTGCGCATCTGATGTTACAACCTGCAGATCTCCTGCTTTTAGATGAGCCTACAAATGATCTCGATATTCCAACGTTGGAGACATTGGAGAGAAGTCTTTTAGAATTTCCAGGGGCGATTGTGTTGATCACTCACGACCGTTCGATGTTAGATCGGGTCTGCAACTCTTTACTCTCACTTGTAGATGGAAAGCTCTATGCCGATTATGGGCAGTGGAGCCAGATACAAGCAGAAAAACCTAAAGAAAAGAAAGTGGCAGCGATCAAAAAGGAGCCTGCGCTTTCCTATGCGGAGAAGA
>CAZXQV010000148.1:0-3296 GCA_964643195.1 uncultured bacterium
GAGAGAGGGTCTGCACCGCCTTAATGTCCGTCAGCATCTTATCCACATACATTGTATGGAGCAGCGGCTCATCATAGCCGGTTTGGAATTTGTCCGCAACAATCAAGAAGCGGTAAGGCTCTGTTTTAAAAGTTTTTTCTATTTGGTTGCTGGGAAAACCGTTCACAGTAGCCTCGGTTAATGGCTTGCCCTCATAATCTTTTTCACCAGAGAAAGCGACAATGGATTTATACGGACTTTTCCGAGCTTCAAGACAGCTTTTAATAGCGTAGTAATAATCGATTGCACGCTCAATGCTAGAGGTAACCACCATACAGCGGGCTTTCCCGCCGATTTTCGCCTTGGAGATGACTTGCTCATGAAAATGCTCAACGATGATATTGGCTTTGGTGGAGAGTGCAAATTTGTCACTTTCCACGAAAGCTCTGAGCCGTTTCTGAGCCTTTTTCTTATCGAACAGAGGGTTTTCTGTAATAGTTTTCGCAAGTTTATAATAACTCTTGATGGGCGTGTAATACTGCAACACATCTAAGATGAACCCCTCTTGAATTGCCTGTTTCATGGAATAATTGTGAAACGGAACATGTTTTACCGTTCCATCTGCTTGCGGGTCGGGAACACCGAACATCTCCAACGTTTTATTTTTTGGCGTTGCAGTAAAGGCAAAATAGCTGGCATTGGTCAGCATTTTACGCCCTTCCATAAGGCGGTTGATTTTATCTTCCGTATCATCGTCCGGGTTATAGTCGCCTCCAAGGGCAATGTTCATGGAGGCAGACATGTTACCGCTTTGGCTCGAATGTGCCTCGTCTATGATAATAGCAAAACTACGCCCTTTATGTGCTGCGCCGATGTCCTCCAAAATGAATGGAAACTTGTGAACAGTAGTGACAATAATTTTCTTGCCACCGGTAATCGCTTTACGCAAATCCCCTGAATGCTCCGCCCATGCAACCGTGTTGGAAACCTGCATAAATTGCTTAATTGTGTCACGGATTTGCTTGTCTAGATTTACACGGTCGGTAACTACGATAACGGAGTCAACAATGTTGTTGCCGTCATGCTCCAAACCCACAAGCTGATGTGCCAGCCACGCAATGGAATTCGATTTACCGCTCCCTGCACTATGCTGGATTAAGTAACGTTTCCCCACGCCACTCGTCCTTACATCTGCAATCAGGGACTTTACAACTGCAAGTTGATGATACCGTGGGAAAATCTGCGTATATGATTTCGCCTTGGTATCTGGATCCACCCTCTCTAATACTTGAGCATAATTTTCAATGATGCCTGCAAGCTCTGCCTTTGTGAATACCTGCTTCCACAGATAGTCCGTCATGATGCCATCAGGGTTTGGCGGGTTACCGGCACCGTCATTGTAGCCTTTATCAAATGGCAGGAACCAAGAGCTTTTGCCGCTGAGTTTGGTGCAGAATTTTACCCGTGCATCGTCAACGGCAAAATGCACCATACACCGCTTAAATGTAAAGAGTAGCTCCTTAGGGTCACGGTCTGCTTTGTACTGCCACACCGCGTCCTCCACATCTTGGCGTGTTAGCTGGTTTTTCAGTTCGCATGTAATGATGGGTAGACCATTGATGAAGAGGCATAAATCCAGTGCAAGCCGAGTACTATCCTTGGAATACATCAGTTGGCGGGTTACGCTGAAGATATTCTGCTCAAATAGTTTTTTAGCTGTTGTATTGTTGTCGGAGGGGGTCATGTAGAACATTACAAGGTTGGCAGGATAAATCTTCACACCATTGCGAAGCACATCGATTACGCCACGTTTGGCAATCTCACCGCTTAGGCGGTTAAGGAACTGTGCGCGCTTCAGATCACTTTGATGAATGCCTAACTGCTCCAGTTGTTTCGGTTGGGTGCATTCCAAAAAGCGAAACAGGCGTGTTTCATCAAATGCGTAATCACGATTATAGTCGGAATTTTCGCCCTGCTCAAAACCGTTCTGCGTGACGAGATGGTTTATGATTAGGGTTTCAAAGCCTTGTTCCTTGGTGTTTGTCATTAGTTGTTACCTCATAAGTTCTGTATAATAGGCAGAACGAATTGTGCCAGTGTCGCTACATTGGCAAGAAAACCTACTGAACCTTCTACGCTTTTTAACATATTCAACGCAGTTTGAATGAAACCTTTCCGTGGTTTGAATTGGCAAAATTCGTCTTGAATCACCTCTAAAGAGCTGTTAACTGTTTCAATCTCATCTGAAGAGAGATTCAGACTTTCTTGCTTAACGGTACTTATTAATTCTTTCAGCTTTTCAATATCCACACCGTTGTTAAGTGTAGCATTTATCGTAGCATTATCATTTGCCAAATTTACTTGTCCATTATTGACAGTGATGTTGTATTTCACGCTTTCATCTACCCCCATGTCTATGCCGATCTTCGTCATATAAGCTTCAATGTGACGAATTAGTATCATAACAACACGCTCATTAAAGCCCTTGATTTTATCGTTATATTTATTAGATGAGGAATAGCCCATTGCCAACCCTCTCTCGACGAGGATGTTGTTTTCCACAATATGTTTAAGGATAGCATAAATGTTTGCATCCTCTTCTCGCTCTGCGTCGCCAAAGTCAACAAAGTACTTGTGACCGTACGATTTGTGAACCTCAGATACCTCCTCTTCTATGTTAATTGTAGGATCACCGCAGTCTGCTAAGTAGTCGTTTATTAGGTTACAATCCGTTAAAAATAACAGGTACTTTCGAAGCGTTGAAAGATATTCTTCATAGCCCGCTTTTAACAACCTATTTGACGCGCAATTAAAGTCGTACATAACCTTTTTTAGTTCAATTCTATTCAACCTCATAATTTTTCACCCCACAGAACGGGCAGTAACACCCAGTTATTTGTAACAGTGGTTTAATCTTCGCACTTCGCTTGCAACAAGCAAAATGGGTAATGGTTAACGCATCTATCCCGGCACGTATTGGATTCTCGTGTTCTGGTTTCGGTTTTTTTCCTGCCTTAAAAGTCACACTACCATGCTTGAATTTCTTTTCCATCTTTTTAAACTCATTATATATCAAGTCAGTGGCATAGTTTTGCGCCATTGCCATTGCAAGTTCCATAACGTCCTCGGTGATGTAGCTTTCTCCGTTGAGACCGCAAGCAGGACATCTGATTTCCAAGACACCATCATCCTCATAGTCATCGGGCTTAACTTTAAAAAATTCTCCGCAGGTTGGGCATTGTAAGAGACAATAGCCATCATTGTCGGATGGAATGGAAATTTTGAATGTAACGTCACTCACTCTTCCTTCCCCTCCG
>CAZXQV010000149.1:0-3295 GCA_964643195.1 uncultured bacterium
CCTCTCTTGATGAAAGATAACGATGGCACTTTCTCACAAATGCTTGTTCTTCTGGTCTTTCTCTTAAAACAGGATGTCTCTTCAAACACTCAAAAAACTTCTCATCTCTCCGATCCATATTGATACCTCGCTTCTACATAATTTCTGCAAAAGTATGCGATATGACGGTTATTTATGGAAGGGGTGCTCCACTTTCAATTACACCCGCCGGGACCTATTTTCTGGACATAATCTACAAATTCTGCTATAATAGAGCCATGGCAATAAATCTTCTAACAACTCCCGGTCCTCCAGCTCACGATCCTACCCCCCCCCCTTTAAGCGAATCTGCAGATAGCGCTGCAGATAAAGCTTCTGAAACATTCCGGGAATGGTTAAAGCTCCATGAGACACATTACCACGCCCGACCAAGTCTGGCGCCACCCCGACCAGAGTTGTTGAAGAATTTATTGCAAGAAACGCGCGTAAAAATCAAGTCGGAAGGAAACTCGCACTTACTGTGGTCGGAAGACGTGCCCTTACAAGATTGGCGAAGCGCCTCATTGACAAAAGGAAAAGATCGCCCCGCGGATCAACAGCTGCAAGAGGTCCCGCGAGAGATCTATGTAATGGCTTCTCTTACTGAGCTTGAAATATCATATACTCAGGTTTCAAGCCTCCCCCGTGAAATCGGTGACTTATCCCTTCTCCAAAAATTACACCTCAGGTATAATCCCCGATTAACAGAGCTTCCAGATACTATATGCTCGTTGTCCTTTCTAAAAGATTTGAATATATACCAAATACCGTTGACAGCACTTCCCGAGAAGTTTGGTTCTTTAACTTCTTTGTATATCTTTAGTATGCTATTTACCCAAGTTAACGAGTTGCCTAGGACCTTTTGCGATTTGCCCCGTCTATACAAACTACATATTCAAGGTACCCCTATTCAAAAATTGCCGGAGGACCTCAACGAGCGTATGCCTTCTTTACAGTTGCTCATATTTGTTCCCCCTCCTAAACAATCTTAAAGGAGATCGAGTAAGAGGGAGTGATTAGCTCCCGTCCCACCACCGTACGTACGGTTCCCTATACGGCGGTTCAAGCAACTACTGAAAGTTTCTGCTTCTATTGAAATAATGATATACACCCAATCAAATTGAAGAGTTGGCAAAAGAGGGCCCAACAGCAATTCCCGCTGGTGCTTCGCCAAGCGCAGTGCTAACCATCTCGCCCCCTTACAGGAGCATTTAAACCAGTATAATAAAGGAGGTCAATCTTTACCTGTTTTCCCCGGCCCGTTTTCAATATTCCCAAGATTATTAAACAAGTATAATGTATAATAAGATGATGAAACAGTTTTTTGGTAATTCACTCTTTTTTATCGCTATTGCTCTCGGCTTATTCACTGGCTGGATTGATATTTCTTTTTTTAATCACGGCGCAGATGTTATCTCTCAGCTTTTCCTCCGTCTGCTAAAACTCATCAGTTTACCCCTTATTTTCCTTGCTATCACCTCTACAATATCGGGAATGAAGAGCCCTTCTGAAATCCGTAGCATGGGCAAACGTGTCTTGATCTATACTCTGGGAACAACCGTCATTGCCGCCACAGTAGCCCTTGTCCTTTTTCTCGTTATCCACCCCGCGCAATCGGCACAGATTGTTGATAAAAATTTTATTTTACCTGAAGAGTCTAGCGGTTCTTATCTCTCTTTTGTGATGAATATTATTCCTTCCAACATGACTCAAGCCTTTGTCGAAGGCAATGTGATCGGCATCGTTTTCATGGCAATCGCCTTTAGCGCCTCTATTCTCTTTTTGCCTGAAAAAAATAAGGAATTTTTACACGTCCTTTTCTCCTCTCTATTCAATGCCCTTCTCAAATTGACTGGTTTCATCATCAAGCTGATGCCTATCGCTGTATGGGCATTTATGACACTCTTGATGAAAGACTTGAGCAGTGGAAATGGGCACTTCCAAAATTTAATGCTCTATCTAATCTGTGTAGTCGGAGCTAACTTGGTCCAAGGCTTCATCATCTTGCCGCTCATTCTCAAGTTTAAGGGCATCTCTCCATGGAAGACATTTAGGGCTATGGCACCTGCTCTATCGGTCGCTTTTTTCTCAAAATCTTCAGCTGCAACCCTTCCGATTGCCATGAAAACGATTGAGGGGAGAGTGGGCGTGTCTAAAAAAGTGTCCGGATTCACCCTCCCCCTTTGCTCTGTAATCAACATGAATGGCTGCGCAGCCTTCATTTTGACAACAGTACTTTTTGTCTCAACTCTCTATGGCATGACATTCACTCCGATGCAACTGATCATGTGGATCTTCTTTGCTACACTTGCCGCTGTTGGTAATGCAGGGGTGCCAATGGGCTGCTTCTTTTTGACTAGTGCTTTCTTAGTTGGGATGAATGTTCCGCTTTACATGATGGGTCTAATTTTGCCTTTCTATACGGTGATCGACATGGTTGAAACTGCTCTCAATGTCTGGTCGGATGCGGTGGTTGCCACCTCGATCGATAAAGAGATGAAAGCCCTTCCCGAGATTGCTGATCAACCCGTAGTTGATACTGATTAGCGGCATCATTTGATGCCGCCAAAATGACCAATTTTAATCAGCTATATTTGTAAACTTATTTCTTGCCAATGGCATGGATCAGGTTCGTAAAAATTTTTGATTTTCTCTACCATCTCTTTCTCGCTCCCAGCAAAAAGCTGCACCGGCGGAAGAGCTTTCAAAAATGCCTTCCCATAGCCCTTCTTCACCAACCTCGAATCCAAGCAAACTACACAGCCTCGATCATTGCGATGCCGAATCAATCGG
Source organism: uncultured bacterium (assembly GCA_964643195.1). Lineage (GTDB taxonomy): Bacteria > Chlamydiota > Chlamydiia > Chlamydiales > JAAKFR01 > JACKPM01. The sequence continues at coordinate 2,812 of CAZXQV010000149.1, forward strand.
CCAAAACCCTGCTTAAATTTTAGCACCGCCTGCGGCAGAGCTAAATGAAAAAAAGCTGAATCACCATGTAATGTCACTGCCTCAGAGCGCGCTTGAAAAAGCGGATCTGAGGGCACGCGAAACGGTAGCTTCACCAAAATCACTAATCGCAGCTGGTCCCCCACAACATCCACACCCTCCCAAAAACTATCTGTCCCAAAAAGTACAGCCCCATCCGTTTTACGGAAAGTCTCTAATAAGCAGGTGCGCTCCCTGTCCCCTTGGCAAAAGAGGGGATAAGGCAATTTCCAAGCAGCTTTACATTCTTGTAACATCTGGTAAGAGGTGAATAAGACAAAGGCGTTTCCCTTTGAAGCATGAATCATATTGGCAATAGTGCCGTTTACTCTTCTTGTAAATGAGCCATCACGAGGATCTGGCAAATCGAGACAAGTCGCCAAAAGCGCCTGCTTCTCAAAGTCGAATGGGCTTTCAAAACTGCGCT
>CAZXQV010000150.1:0-3280 GCA_964643195.1 uncultured bacterium
AAGTGAAAAGGACGATGATAAAGATCGTGAAAATGGAGATGTTAAAAATTTTGACCCACGGAGAACAACTCTTGCCACAGAAATACGAGAGAGAGAAAAGCGCAGTATTAGAAAGTAAACAGGCAGCACCATCTACCAATACAAATTTCGCAATCGGCATCCGACTCATCCCCGCTGTTGCAAAAAGGCAGTTCCTGACTCCAAAAGGAATGAATCTACCAAAAAAGAGCGTCAATATCCCCCATTTTTGATAATGCACCTCTAATAGGTCCAGCCGTTTCGGTTTCAAAATCTTTGCAAACCAAGGCTTACTCAATAGCGTCGGCCCCCAATAACGCGCCATAAAATAGACAAAAAGATCTGATAGATAAGCACCTGCGAAAATTGATAAAAATATCTTCCAGGTGTTTTCTGGGACAATCGTACTCGCTAAAATTCCCCCTGCAATGATCAATAGGTCTTCACTGATGGGAAGATTGAGACCAGCTAGCATGAATAGACCAAAAATGACCCAGTGGGCTAGATAAGCGTGTCCAAAAATAAATGCCTCCATAAAGGCAATTATAAATAAATTAGAAAAAGAAAACCATTCTAAAAATTATATAACAATAAATCGTTTGGTAATTTAAAATACAAACAAAAATCACTTAATTTCAATTTGATATGATATATGAAAATTAAGAGAGACTATATGTGAAATTGTGGTTTAGATGTTTTTTACAACCAATAACTTGTGAATTCATTTTTCTTGGCATCTCTCTTGCTTACATAGAAGTGTATGTTTACTCGTATCGGGCTTCCAATATTAGCAGGGATAGGGCTTCTGCTTGGAATTGTCGCAGTTGTAATTAGCCACATCTCTCCACCAACTCCTCCTATCCCCATACCTCCTCCCACGCCTCCTTTCGATCACTACATTTCAGCTTCTGGAACAGTGGAGGCCTCGTCCCGCGACATTCGCATTGGTTCAGCAATCACTGAAGTGATGGAAGAGCTCTTCGTCCAACCAGGCGACTTGGTTGAGAAGGGCGCTCCTCTCTTTAGAATACACAATAATGGAGCAAAAGCTCGAGTTGAGCAAGCACGAGCAGCGTTAGCGGTTTCTCAAGCTCAATATCAGAGACTCTTGGATCTGCCTAGACCAGAAGATCTTAGTATTCTTGAATCAAAGCTTGAAATACAGAAATCATTCTATCTTAACGAATTGTCGAAATTTGAGCTGATCGAAAATTTGGACAATCCAAGGGCAGTGAGCCGGGATGAACAGAATCAGAGACGGTACGGTGCTATGCAAGCTCGCTTTACGTTACGAGAGGCACAAGAGGAGTTGACAAAAGCCTTAGCCGGAGCTTGGATCGACGACCTGAATATTGCGAAAGGAGAAGTACAAGAGATGAAAGAAGCGCTTGCGATTGAGGAAGCGTACTACAATAAAACAACTGTTTACGCTCCTTTTACTGGTACCGTACTGCGAATCAATACTTATCCAGGAGAACTTGTTACGACTGAACAATTAGACAATCCTACCATGATATTTGGTGTCATTGACCCTCTCAATGTGCGTGTTGACATCGATGAAGAAGAGATCTGGCGCATTGAAAAAGGAGCTCCAGGCGTGGCTTATGTACGAGGAATGCGCTCAGCTCACGTTCCTCTCAAATTTATTCGCATTGAGCCTTATCTCATTGCGAAGCAAAACTTAAGCGGTGCTGCAACAGAGCTTGTCGACACACGTGTCTTACAAGTTCTCTATGAATTTGATCGAGATGAAATGCCTATCTACCCAGGCCAAATTCTCGACGTCTTCTTAAAAGCTAAACCTTCGATGGAGACACCATGAAAAAACTTTGTCTCCTTGTATTTTTGATCTCCTGCCGCCCTTGTCTCGAGCCAGAGTTCGAAATGCAAACAGCATTTACTGAAGAGAAACAGATTGCAGAGATGAAGGGTGCTCGGGTCGATCTTGTGGTCTGGTGGGAACAATTCAAAGATCCTCTTTTAACAGAACTCATTCAAACAGCAGTTGATCAAAATCTAGACTTACGTATCGCTCGTGAGCGCATTTGTTTTGCCCGAGCTGAATTTGGGATAGAATTTTCACGACTTTTCCCTCAAATCGATGGCAGTCTCTCATTTTTACGAGAAAGAAATTCAGAAACAGAAGGCGTTTCTGCTTTCTTAGGTGGTGGTTTTGAAAATTTCTACCGCTCTGGTTTTGATGCCTTCTGGGAAATAGATATCTTTGGAAAACTCAAAGACAAAGCTACAGCTGCCGCTCTTGACGTTTTTAGTGAGGCTGAACAGCTACGTTTTGTCAATCTATCTATTACGAGTGAAGTTGCTCTCAACTATTTTCTCATCCGTAATTTACAAGATAGAATCAGAATCACAAACCGACATATTCAGGAAGCAGGAGATCTCCTCAACACTACAGAGATTAGATACGATATTGGTTTGATTCCAGAGCTTGATGTTTACACAGCAAAAGCTCTTTTGCAAACACGTTATGCAGACCTTGCAGCATTAGAAAGCCGTCTACAAGAAACAATCTTTGCTTTAGCTGTATTGCTAGGTCAAATGCCAGATACTCTACTAGATGCATTCAATGAAGAGCGGCCTTATCTCATTCATGAAGCACAAATTCCATTGGGACTACCTTGTGAACTTCTGACAAGGCGTGGAGATGTAAGAGCAGCGGAACTGGCAATGTGGGCATCGGGAGCAAGAGTCAAAGCGTCTAGAAAAGAGGTATTGCCAATGCTATCAGTAGAGGGCCTTTATAAATACTCATCAAGCTTTTTTACCCCCTGGTTTGACCCAGAAAGCCGCTATTGGGTGTTGAATCCATACTCAGTACTGCCCCTATTCCGCGGAGGTGGAATCATTTCTCATATCGCAGCCAGGACTTCCGAGCAGCATCAAGCCACACTTCAATATCAAAAAACTGTACTTAATGCGGTTGAAGAAGTGGAGAGCAGTCTCATTTCCTATTTTCAAGAACAGATCCGGGTGAAAGCGCTCATCGAGCAAACAGCCAACTATCAAGAGGCCAGAAAACTCGCCGATTCGCTTTACAAAGCTGGCCTCGAAAACTTCTTATTCCTTTTTCAATTAGAGAAAGATTTATATGCCTCAGAGATAGGAGAATCAGAAGGGCTTGAACTCTTGCGTGCCAAGCTTGTAGCCATTTTTAAAGCGCTTGGTGGAGGGTGGGAGTGTTAGCTTTTGCGATCAAAATGATGATCAATGACCGCGCCAAATTCATTGCGATTTTGATCGG
>CAZXQV010000151.1:0-3270 GCA_964643195.1 uncultured bacterium
ACAATGTAAAATGTCCCCCTTTTTCCACTGTGAGAATCTTTTTTTCGATGAAAATCTCATTACTAATAACTAAATGCAGCGTTTGAGGCAACTCCCCCCTTATTGGTAAAAGTCTCTGTGGTTTCCATGGGGTTCGATTTTCATCTTCGGCAATCTCCAATCGCACACCAACGACATGTCCTTTGGCTTCTGCTTTCTCAACTAACTGCTCCAACTCCATACGAGTGGCTTTTTTTATACCGGCAAGATAAGCCCATTGATCTTCGATAACTTGTAATTGCTCATCAAGAAATACACTATTTCCCTGGCTACGCGGTATCTTTTGCAGAGGTAACGCAATTAAGTTTCCAAAACCACCGCGCGGTAAAGTATCTTGATTTGGAAAAAATCGATCGTAAGAGTCTAATCCAATTTGAGGATTCGATTCCATGGTTTCCGTTAGGATTGACGCACCTAATTTTCTTGCGAGAGCCGCCGGAATTGATTCTTCAAAAAACAGCCAAACATGTGCTCCTTTACCAGAGCGAGATCGCTCCAATACTGCTGGTAAATTCTTTCGATGGCAGGTTTGCAAGTATGCCACTGCATCCTGTTCCCAGGTTGTTTTATCAAAATCTGCTACAAGGAAATAACAGCTCTCATCCAACAGCATGGGATAAATACCCATCACAAAATCATTGCCTTTGGGGTCATGTCCTTGTAAATGCGAATACACTACTTCATCGTCTACAGGTATAAATTGTCTTTGTTGACAATCCAAGCACTTAATGCGTGGTTTTTGGCAAATATTTCGAACCCATTCATTTTTACACGCTGGTGCATACCCTGATTTTTGTGTTTTTTTGTTTTGAAATCGTCGGGGGTATACATCAGAGCGCCCACGAAACAAGGATTGGAATAACGCTATCTTTTCATTTACTGATGAATGTTGATTTACCATAAGTACCAGCCTATCAGAAGCTGGTTAAGTATACTCAAAATTGATTAAATTGTCGCAATTACCTATTACTCGATCCTCGAGTTTTTAAATTTGCAATTTCAAAAAATATATGTTGCTAAGCAGCTCTCCTATATTTCAAAGAAGCCGTTGACTCGAGCTTTCCAATAACTCTATGATTAAGGTGTTTTTTAGAGGAAGCAAGAGGGATAACCTTTTTGACCTGCTCAGAACACTCAGTTAATGCAGCAGCAGGGTTATCGTGATCAACGATTTGTCTGATAAAATCAATGATAGCTTCAAAGCGAATATGATCCCGTAGGCTCCCCACAGTCAATGCAGGGAGTTTGTGTTTTAATAAGGCTGTTTGCTCAGGATGGAGAAGGAGCGCGTGGTCAGTCAGTAGACTCAGAATCAAACCTCGGTTTGAACCCTCAACGCCAGTCTGCTTGGCCATTTGACACCAACCCTCATACTGCTTCCAGTCTGAGAAAAACACCTCTACGAGCCAGCGCATTGTATATGCTGAGGCAATATCTGTCATCATCCAAGTCATATCTGTTGCAACAAGATAGCGATATTCCTCTTCACCTTCATACCGTAGAGCAACAATATAACGTTTTTTATGATGAGCTTTTATCCATAATCTTGCTCCTCCTAGCGTAACAGATAGAGATTCACCAAAGCGAATAGGCAGATTTTTTGGTATCCCAGGATAAGATTTAAAATATGACTTAATGGACCTTTCTTTGCTTTGAATTTTTGTTATTTGATTTTGACGCAGTTGACTGATGACTTGTACGCCATCGAAGAGCTGACTGGCATTATCCATAAAATTAGCATCACCATAAAGTGCGTCCGCTAATATACATTGCACTTGAATATGCTTAAAGTTTTGTCCGAATTGCGTAAGTAGCTGCAGACCAAGCTCTTGCTTAGTGGGATAATGTGGATTTCTTGCCGGTTCTGGAGGGCGCTCTTTTTTGCATATTCCAAGTGCTTTTAGTCGAGCTTCTTCTTTTTTCCATGCACTTTTCTCAGGATCAGGTTGATAAAAAGCAAATCCTACGGGGATAGTTATTTTTGGCGTAACAAAAAGAAGAAAAACCAAATTTTGACCCATCGCGTAACCACCGGTCTTTTTATCTTTCTGCTTATGAATATGAGCTAAATGTGTTGTATTCTTAGAGCGTGCACGATCGGAATCATCAAGGACTAATACACCTTGCGATAGACCATATCTCGTCAGTAATACATTGATACTGCTAACTAAAAGACATTCCCAACAAATTTTTCCTCGTCGAAACATCCACGATAAAGATGATAATTTGTTACTCCCAAGACTAACGCGCTCAAACCAAGCCCAACACACGCCATTTGTGATCATGATCGCACTAACACAAAATGCCAACCAATATCGCTGTGTTTTAGTCAGCTTCTTTCCAGGTGTAATTGTTTCAATTTGCTGATTTACTGCACTAATAAAATCAACCACAAACGCAAAAGGCTCTTTGAGTAACATCCTTATTCTCACAGCAACTATCATCTATCATCATATTTAATCACTTGATCTTGGTCAGACTGCTCCTCAAACTTCAACGATATAATCATATTTGTCTTGTTCTAAATGAGCTTCGAGTGTACGCATAATACGCTTCACATCAGCTTGAGATTCATGTGGACCTTGCACATAAAATGGCTTGTTATCTTTTCCAAAAATAAATTGTTGTGTCTCATCAAGAGCAATGTTTTTTAGCATCCATTGTGCTTTTACAAAATCAGGGTGTGGTTTAAATCCAATTTGCATCGCATAATCTTTCGCTTTATGAACAAGAGTACTTGCATAGCTGGCTTCAACAGACTGCAGCTGGCCTGTAGAGGCAATGACATGATTTAGCATTTCTTTATAATCTGATGGACTCAGCAGTCGTATAAAACAATCCTTGATCCCTAAACAGTGCACATCAATCAAATACATACCGATGGCGATATCACCCAAACTGCTTTTACGCGATACAATAACATGACCAATACCAGCTTCCCATAATTCCACAGGAACCCAGCACTCATGCAGTGACCAACGACTATAGGTTATATGTCTTGGCTGTATGACAATTGATTTTGTGGATTTTACTTGTTGTCTCGATTGTTTCTTTTTTTCACGCTTTTTTTGTAATGCTTTTTGTGACATAGCCATATTCAACAATCCTAAAAGTAGACGTTACGAAATTTTACTATGCCGCTTGAAAAAGAAAAGGATTAAAAACTCGAAGATCGAGAAAAAGTATGTTGTAGACTTTATCCTCTGACCATTCATCGTTTAATGGCCATAT
>CAZXQV010000152.1:0-3254 GCA_964643195.1 uncultured bacterium
TTGAAACAACTGAAAAAAGTCTTGAAGATCAACGTCGTTTACTTAGCTATCTTGAGGAATTCTATAAGGCACGAGAGCTATTTGTTGCCGATAGCAACAATACTCGGGCTGGAGCTGCCCTTGTCCGAGCTGCAATGCGGATCAACCGAGAATTGACAGAGGAGCATCTTGCCCACCTTTTTTCTTCTGAATTTTTGGAAGAGGTGCGTTTTTTCAACCAGGTAGGTGACCGTGCTCGCAAGGCCAAATCATGATTATAGACCGGCAAACCGGGGAGCAATTTGAAGAAAAGACCTACTTTGGATCAGCTCTCCGTCTCCTCTATGCTAAAAATCCCTTCAGTCGCTTTATAAAAAATGTGATCTCACGGCTGCCGATTTTTTCTAAACTTTGGGGTGGCTACCAAAATTTTCGTTGGACCCGGAACAAAATTGCCCCCTTTATCGAACAATATGGGTTAGACACAACGGAGTTTGAAAAAAACGTTCATGAATTTACCTCTTTCAATGATTTTTTTATCCGGAAGCTCAAAAAGGGAGTGCGGCCGATCGAGGGCACTATTTGTATGCCGGCTGATGGTCGCTACCTCGCCTTTGAAAATATTGCAAAAACCGATGGTTTTTTTGTAAAAGGGCAAAAGTTTTCTCTCACAGCTCTTTTGCAAGATGCAAAATTAGCTGGGGACTATCAAAGTGGCAGCATTGTGATTGCGAGACTCGCCCCACCCGATTACCACCGCTTTCATTTTCCAATCGATGGGATTCCAGGGCCATGGAAACTGATTAATGGCCCTCTTTTTTCAGTGAATCCTCTTGCACTTCGGCAAAATATTCATCGGTTAACGGAAAACAAAAGGATGATTACGCAGCTTGAAACAACAATTGGCTGCCTCCTGATGATTGAAGTAGGCGCAACCAACGTAGGTGCGATTCACCAAACATTTCAGCCCAAAGAGAGAGCAGAAGCGGGTGATGAGAAGGGGTATTTCTCCTTTGGTGGATCAGCATTACTTCTACTTTTTCCACCCAAAACGATCGCTATCGACCCTCAACTTTTAGAAAACTCGAAGCGTCATTTAGAAACACGTTGTTTAATGGGGCAAATTTTAGCTAGACCTCTTTAATCTTTTTTGTTATTCAGACTCTCTTATGTTTATTCTGTGCGGAATTCTTACTATTGCAAGTATTATTTATATTGCTTTTCGCCATTGGGTGAAAAGCGCGCGCCTTTCTGCACTTACTATCCAACAAACACTGAACAAAATTTCCGAGCATATCTCTCTAGAAGAATGGGACGTGGCTGCTTCTAAATTGATTCCTTTGCTTGAAAACCGTAAGGGTGGAAGGAAGGCAGCTTTGTTTGAGATTCAGATCTTGCGTCAGAAAAAGGCCTACAACGAGGCTTATCAAAAAGTGCAGAAAGCTGCGCGGGAGTTTCCACATGATTTAATTTTCTCCATTGAAGCGGGCAAGCTTTTGCTCAAACTTGGCCAACCACAAAAAGCGCTAGAAATTCTTCAAAAATGTTCAGCAATTATTCGTTCGGAATCGGATGTGTATGCTTATGCAAGCGCGCTTTTGCAAAGCGGCTATCCAGGACAAGCGATTGAAATGCTGGAACCTTGGCTGGCACAAGCGATGCCATCGATTCCTGATTCTACAGAGCCACTTTGGAGTGACCAAAGCAGCCATTTACCTGGCTCGTCCGGAATCGGCAAACTCTTTTCACTGGCCGCTTGGGCGCATTTCGAACTCAAGGATTTTGCAGAAACAATCAACTACTATACGAAAGCGATTGACTTGGGTTTCACAAGTCACAAACTGCTGATCCAACTAGGTCACGCCTATCGACGCTTTGGCAATCTCCAAAAAGCTGAAGAGCTTTTCAAATCGCTTTTGGAAAAAGATTCGATGGATATCGCTGCTCTTCTTGGTTTGGGCAACTGCCTTCAAGAGCGGGGGCTTTACCAAAGAGCGCTCTTGCTCTATCAATCAGGCAAGCTTTGGGAACAAAAAGACAAAAGGTTGCTACTGCAAGCGGGAATTTGTGCATTGAACATTAAAAAGTATCCTTATGCTGAAACCTATTTTTACGAACTCCTCGAAATTGAGAGCTCACCAAAAGTATTAGCCTACTTGGGGTATGCACTTGAAAAGCAGGACAAGTGGCCAGAAGCTGAGAGCAGTTACCGCCGCGTGATTGAAACCAATCCTTCTGACCCCAATGGCTACCGGGCGCTGGCGTGGATGTTTGGAGTGGGTCTTTCGACGACTCTTTCTCAGGATGAGGCGATCAACTTTGCTCATATCGCCCTCAATATTGCTCCCGAACCATTAACGTGGGAAATTTTGAGTGCTTGCGAAGCGCGGATTGGCAATTTTAAACGCGCCTATGAAATCCAAGAAGCTCTATCAGAAGGGGATGAGGACAGAGAGAGTCGCCAGCGTCGGCAAAGTGCGTTGCGTAAGCTACGTTCCGAAGCTCCGCTCAACTCGTCGCATGTTGTCCACACGCTTGTGGCTTAATGCCAAAGATGCTCTAACGGTAAAGCAACCAATTTTTCTCCAAGAAATTGGATCTTTTTTCCCAAATAAAAGATAACTCCATAGCGAAAGTTAGGGAAATGCTCTTTAAGGTAGAGCAGCCCTTTTAGATCTGAAGCATTGATCTGCTTGGAACTTTTGATCTCAAGACCAACAATAGAACCATCTGTACGCTCTATGATAAAATCTATCTCCGTATCAAGATCACGAAAGTGGAAGAGTTGACAGCGAATCGATGACCAGCTTTTCTGCTTCATTAATTCAGCGAAAACGAAACTTTCTAAAAACTGCCCAAAAAGACTTGAGTCACTCTTCAAGCGCATTTCATCAATATCCAACAGCTGAGCCATCACTGCTGTATCACAAACATGGATTTTGGGGGACCTCGTCAAGCGCTTGCCTAAATTCGATGACCATGCTGGGAGAATGTGAATAAAAAACACAGTTTCTAAAAGACGCAAGTACCGTTGAAGAGTGACATTGACTAATCCAAGAGGGTTATTTTCCCTGTCTGCCTTGCTCCTATCACTAGGACAACCGGCATGATTTTCAGGAAAGCCCTGACCTCGGCTTCGACATTGCGTTTTAACATATTTAACATCTCCTGTTAGAAATGTTAACGCCAAGTGTTAAATTTGTCAATTCACACAACCTTTATGGGTGTAATTGAAAGTGGAGCACCCCTTCCATAAATAACCGTCATATCGCATA
>CAZXQV010000153.1:0-3251 GCA_964643195.1 uncultured bacterium
TTATCATGCTTCACACATTAGTTGAAATATGCAAACTCTCGCTCGTCTCTTCGGTCGCTCTCCTTTCAAACCTCTCCAAGCCCACATGGAGAAAGTAGTCGATTGTGTTAAAGAGATTGCGCCTCTTTTTAACGCGCTGCGTGAGAGAGATTATAAGAAAGTCGAGAAAATTTCTAAGCTGATTTCTGATTTAGAGCATCAAGCTGATTTGACGAAAAATGATATTCGCAATAATTTGCCAACGGCACTTTTTCTCCCTGTCGCACGCTCTAGCCTCTTAGACATTCTTTCTTTACAGGATAATATAGCAGACCGGGCTCAAGATATTGGGATTCTTCTTACTCTAAAAAATCTTGAGATGGATGAGAAATTTGCGCCGCTTTTTGAAAAATTTGTTAAATTGAATCTATCTGCTTGTGAATCAGTTCATAATATTATTCTTGAGATGGACCAGCTTGTTGAGAGTTCCTTTGGTGGTCAAGAAGCAAAGAAAGTAGAGCAGATGGTAGAAAAAGTCTCTGATATCGAGCATGAAGCGGATGTGCTCCAGCGAGAGTTGTTTAAAGAATTTTTTACTGTCTCAGATCATCTTCCTACACCCAGCTTTTTCCTATGGTTAAAAGTGATTGAGGAAGTGGGAGCTCTTTCGGATGTGTCCGAAAAGCTTGCCAATCGAGTGAGGATGACACTAGAGGTCAAATGACACCTTTGCTCATCATTGCCTTACTTGTGGGTTTCTATGTAGCTTGGAACATTGGAGCCAATGATGTTGCCAACGCGGTTGGTCCAGCCGTCGGTTCTGGTGCATTCACGCTTTTACAAGCTGTGGTTGTCGCAGCTATTTTTGAATTTCTAGGCGCTTTCCTTTTAGGTTCGAATGTTTCTGAAACATTGGAAAGTGGCATTGTTGATCCCCTTCTTTTCCTTGGTAATACGCAAGACTATATCTATGGGATGCTTGCTGCTTTAATTGGCACTGGAATCTGGCTGCAAGTAGCTTCCTTTTTTGGATGGCCTGTCTCAACAACGCATACGATTGTAGGAAGCGTCATGGGCTTTGGTCTCGTCTATGGCGGTTTTGATTCGATCATCTGGAGCACGATTGGTACTATTGCAGCAAGCTGGGTTGTTTCACCCCTTTTAGGGGGAGCGCTTGCCTATCTGATTTTCTCAGTGATCAGAAAGCAAATTCTTTATAATAGTCAACCGCTTGAGGCGATGGTGCGAGCGACACCCTATTTTGCATTTATTGTCTTTTCACTTTTGACACTGATTTTGCTCTTTGGGGGCTTAAGAGGGTTGAATTTTGATTTCAATATAGTGGCTCTTTTGATCTTTGTGATCTGTATTGGTTTGGTTGCATTTCTGTTTGCTAAGATACTTTTGAAAAAGAAGTCATCACTGGATGGCTATGAGCGGGTGGAGAAGATTTTTGCCTATTTATTGATGATCATTGCTTGTTTCATGGCATTTGCCCATGGGTCAAACGATGTGGCTAATGTTATTGGTCCTCTTTCTGCTATTGTCAATGGAATTCAAGGAAGACCTATTTTTGGCGAGAGTGTGCCTCTGTCTCTACTTCTTTTGGGAGGTGGTGGTATTGTGATTGGTTTGGCCACGTGGGGTTGGAGAGTGATTGAGACTGTGGGTAAAAAGATCACGTCATTGACGCCTTCGCGTGGTTTTGCAGCGGGGTTTGCAGCGGCTCTGACAATTCTACTTGCTTCAAAATTGGGTCTGCCCATTTCGACGACACACGTTCTTGTGGGAGCGATTTTGGGAGTTGGGATGGCTCGAGGTATTGGAGCGATTAATTTGGGAATGTTGCGGGATATCGTGATTTCTTGGATTGTGACAGTTCCTGCTGGTGCAGCATTATCGATCATTTTCTTTCTAATCTTCAGAATGCTGTTATAGTCAAACTATAGCTGAATCAGTTTGAATCACCTAGGATCTGAGTTTGGGATCAAGAGCATCCCGCAAGACATCACCGATCAACGCAATGGAGATAAGTAGGAGTGTGAGGAGAATAGCGGGAGGCCAAAGCAGATAGCTCTCTCCTGGAAAAACAGAGCGCCCCTCATCCATCAATACTCCCCAAGAACTCGACCCTTCCTCCCCTAACCCTAAGAATGAAAGCCCCGCTTCACTTGTAATCGCTGCCATCAAAGAAAAAGGCAGTAGCGTCAAAATCGGAGGAATCGCATTTGGCAAAATATGAGAAAACATAATCTTGCTGTGGCGGTACCCCATACTTTTTGTTGCAAGCACGTAGGGCAGAGAGCGTTGCCTTAACACTTCAGCACGAATAAAGCGACAAAAACTGGTCCAGCCAAAAATGCCAAGCACGATAATCACAAGAAAAATCGATTTGCTCTGCGAAATAGCTACAATCAATAAAAGCATAAAGAATGTCGGCATTGCTTCCCAAATTTCGACAAGACGACAGATGATCAAATCAATCTTCCCTGCAAAATATCCAGAAAAAGTACCCAAAGGAATGCCGATCAAAAGTGCAATCACTACAGCACTAATTCCAACAACCAAAGAGACGCGGATACCAAAGATCAGACTCGCCATCATATCCTTGCGATTGATGCGTGTCCTCTCAGTCCAGGGTACATATTTGTTGATCAACTGTGCCCCTCCAGCATCATCTTCCCAATGAAAGGAACGCAGTATCGGAGGCACTAAAATATAGAGATTTGCATCCTCTCTTTTAACCCACTCAGCTCTTTCATTCAAATAATGGTTTTCTGCCATCGCATCACGGTAGGTCTGGATTACACTCTTCGCTCTATCTAATGGAATCCGCGTGACAGCGCCCTCCTGAATCACTTCGCCAAGCTTCTTCTCCATCAATGTCAGTAAAGCATGAGCTTTTGCATATTCTTCACTGTGAAGATGATCAATGTGAACATCGACTTTCTGTCTTGCTTGCTCAAGCTCATATTTGGCCATCAAAAAATTATGGGAATAGGGGCGATAGGCTAGTATCAATTGAGGAAGTTGCTCAAGCGCATTTTCATACTCTCCTTTTGTTGAGGAGATCGTTTTTTGCAAATGAGCACGTTTTTCATTTTCACGCATACGATCGACATGCCAGAGTGTATTCATCTCTTGCCCAATATCTGCAAAATATCGTTCTCTATAGGGGGCTAACTTTTGATGCTGCTTTTCTCTCTGACGATTCCGCAATAAAACATTCAGCTTAGCTTGTTTGTATGGGTAAGGGGCTGTCTTGCTAAATA
>CAZXQV010000154.1:0-3243 GCA_964643195.1 uncultured bacterium
ATTTGGAAGGATGTGACTGGTTGCTTCTTGATTCCAAAGGAGAGTGAGTAGAAAAATGGACGCAATGATTGATGATTTTGACAGTGAGCAGTTGAAAGAGACTGTGCCTGATTTCCATATTGGAGATACGGTCCGTGTATCAACGCGCATCATTGAGGGTGAAAAGGAGAGGGTTCAGGTTTTCCAAGGCACTGTGATTGCTCGCAAGGGTAATGGAATTTCTGAGACTTTCTCTCTACACCGCGTCTCTTATGGTGAGGGAATGGAGCGTGTCTTCTGTTTGCATAGCCCAAGAATCACAGCGATTGAAGTTGTGAAGAAAGGTGATGTGAGACGTGCGAAGCTTTACTACCTTAGAGGAACAGCCGGAAAAGCAGCTAAAGTTAAAGAGAAGATTGGTGCTCGAACAGCTAAGCAGCGCAAAGGTCCCACTAATGACAACGCATCGACTGTGACATTGATTAACGAGACTGTGCATGTTGAAGGGCTTCAAGAACCCGTCGAGACAACTTCTCAAGAGTGAGCAAAAGCGTCTCTTAGAACTTGTTAAATTGGAGAGAGAGGCTTTAAGTCAGGGCTTCTCATCGATCGCGGGGATAGACGAAGCGGGCCGTGGCCCGCTTGCGGGCCCTGTGGTTGCGGCTGCTTGTATTTTCAAAAAGCAGCTTTTCTTTCCTGGCATCAATGATAGTAAGCTGCTCTTAGCTAAAAAGCGGGAGCAGCTTTTTCTTGAAATAAGCGAGAATGAGCATGTTCTATATGGTGTAGGGATTGTCTCACACACGATCATCGATGAGATCAATATCTTGCAAGCGACCCATCGAGCGATGCATGAAGCGGTTGCGAATTTGGCAGAAAAGCCTGACTTTTTATTGGTCGATGGTTTGCAATTAAAAGGTAAAATTCCTTCTTTAAAAGTAATCCATGGGGATCGTTTATCCCAGATTATTGCTGCAGCATCGATCATTGCCAAAACAGTTAGAGACCGTCTGATGCTGGCCTATCACGAAGAATATCCGGAATATGGTTTTGATACCCATAAGGGGTATGGGACACAGAAGCATCGAACTGCGGTTGAGAAGTTTGGTCTTTGCCCCATCCACAGGCGCTCTTTCTCATTCAGCTTTAACCAAATGACTCAAACTCCATAAAACAAGCCTGTTAAACGACCTAGGCTTGTCTTTACAAATATCTAACAATAAAACTTAATAATATCTAAGCAATTCTGTGCTATAATAATAGGCATGGAAATTACTCCTATTTCTACATCTAGCTGGAATGTGACCCCTCTGACAAAGGAGTCTGATGTCGCGCTTGTACGCCTTTGTCAGGGTCTCCTGAGGGAGGGCCGTGAACGCCATAGCCCAGCCTCGGGTCCTCTCGGCAACCGGGTCACTTTTGACCCCAACCCTGATCATAGATAGTACACTCAGGGGCTCCAAAATAAAACTGAACTATACTGTTCAGAGAGCTTGACCTTTAGGCTTTCTTCAGGTATTCTCCCACCATGCAAAAAAAGTTTTCGCTCTCAAGCATGACTGCCTATGGCTCTGGTGAGGCTCTATCACAGGCCGGGCGCTTTTCTGCAGAGATCCAGAGCGTCAATAGACGCTATCTGGAGATCAATATCAACCTTCCTCAAGCCTCTCCCTCCCTAGATGCTCAATTGCGCGCTCTTTTAGGAGAGAAACTTTCTCGTGGTCAAATCCACCTCCACCTCAATTGGCAGCGTGCCGGCTCTCTCGGAATCAAACCCAACCTCGGATTGGCTCAGGAGCTGAAAAAGGGGTGGGAAGCGATTGCTGCGAAGTTAGAGCTAGATGTCCCCTTTGATCTCAAGCTGTTGATGAATGAACGTGAGCTTTTCATTACTGAAGGTGGAGATTTACCCCTCAAACCGATTTTAGAGGCAGTCGAAACAGCGCTAGAAGGCCTTTTGGAAATGCGTGCTTTTGAAGGCAAAAAGCTGGCTCAAGATCTTGATAATCGGCTCATTTTTTTGGAAGAGCGCGTCGCTGAAATCGAAAAAGCAAACCTCGGCAATGCCGATCGTTTCAAAGAGAAGCTCACAGCTCGCCTAGGTGAGCTTGTTAAGGGTACAGAACATGAAGAGCGCATTTTACGTGAAATAGCTCTTTTGGCTGAAAAGGCTGATGTGACTGAAGAGATTGTCCGTTTCAAAATCCATGCTCAGAATTTTCGGCTAACCATGGAAGAGGGGGGAGCTTGTGGAAAAAAGTTAGATTTTTTAATCCAAGAGTTGATTCGTGAGAGCAATACGATGGGAGCGAAGGGCCAGCTTGTAGTGGAAGTCAAAAGTGAGCTGGAAAAAATGAGAGAGCAGGTACAGAACGTTGAGTGAGAAACTTCTTGGCAATTTTGAGAAGGGAAAGCTCTTTGTTGTAAGTGCACCGTCTGGCACGGGCAAATCTACTTTGGTCGATATGCTTTTGCATGAATTTCCCGATTGCGTCGTGCGTAGTCGATCGACTACGACAAGAGCCCCAAGAGGTGGTGAGAAAGAGGGTGTTGATTATGACTTCGTCTCTCAAAAGCAGTTTGAGGAGGAAGATGATTTTCTCGAGTGGGCTGAGATCTATGGCAATCTATATGGCACAAAGAAAAGCAGCGTTGAAGAGTATTTGAAGGCAGGGAAACATGTAGTGCTTGTGATCGATACGCAAGGTGCTATGAATGTGAAGAAGCAGATGGCCGCAACTTTTATTTTTATCAGTCCGCCTTCGATTGAAGAGTTGGAGAGAAGATTGACCAATAGACACACGGAAGATCGAGCGACCATTCACCGTCGTTTGGATTGGTCTAAGGGTGAGATGACAATGATTGATCATTATGACTACAACATCGTGAATGACAATCTAGCGATTACTTATCAGATTTTTAGAAGCATATTTATTGCACAGGAGCATAGAAGAGATGGGTACACTAACAAATGAGAGGCTAAACGACCGTTTTGCTAATCCGTTTAAATTGGTCAATTATGCAATTGATCTCGTGAAAATACGCGTAGGGAATGGTGAGGGCATGCGTTCACATCTGGCTACTGAAGTGTTGAAAGCGATTTCAGATAATGATGATATCGAGGCAGAGACTGAAGAGTGAAGAGGCCAATTCTTGTCACTTCAGCCCTGCTTTATGCTAATGGATCGCTCCATTTTGGTCATATGGCGGGCGCCTATCTTCCTGCTGACTGTTACTGTCGTTTTGAGAGACTAAGAGGGAGCG
>CAZXQV010000155.1:0-3235 GCA_964643195.1 uncultured bacterium
ATGCTCCGGGAGGTCCAGAGGCTTCACTACAATCTCTTCCTTCACCTTTTGTACCGGATTGTTTTCAGCACTCTCAGAAGCACTCTCATTGGAATCGCTCTGGCTGCTCCTATTTTTAGACCTTGGTGTTCCGCTCGACCTAAATTTTGGTCGCTTCGGTGTCTTCTTCAGGCGATTAATTTCGTCGCGTAAATCTTGCACAGTGCTTTTGAGTTGGACAATCTCCTCGGCCTGAGCCTGGATAACTTTCGCTTGCTCTTGGATTAGGCCTACAAGGGACTGTACCCAAGGTTGCGTGCGTTGCTGTTGTGGAATTTTTAATGAGACCATGCTCACGTATTCTAAAGAAAAGCCTAATCACTTGCAAAAGATTTTACTTGCCATGACTTTTTAAGGACGTACGTTCAAAAGAGGGATTTGACTGAAAACTAGCTCGGATAGTTGTAGGTTATTTTTACTGTTGATAAAGAGTCTCTAATGACTTTTTTACGTCGATTAAGTTTGGATTTTTTATTAAATTTCTGTAAAATATAAAGAGCTTTGTAAACTTAAATTCCCATGAGGTTCATTTTTTATGGCATCGGCATCTTTTACAACCCCCCGTAATGAGATTCATTTACCAGCAATGAATTCGCAAATCGGCACTATGGAAGACCTTGATAACCTTCGTGCTGCCTTATCAAAAGCACAAACTCATATTGGTGATTGGGGGGGGGGCATCGCATCCCTCAAGCTGCTCTTGCGGTTCTTAGTAAAGCTTCAGGGTCGCCACCCGATACCAATGCTCTAAGATTAGAAGTTATGAAGAATGGGGCGACAACTCCATTAATAGGTGTTAGGAAATGGATGTCTTTGTTTTTGGCAAGCCGTGAGGCATTCAATCAAAATACTGAATCTCTCAAATTGGCAATGAAGGTTGCTGTTTATCAGATTTGTCTCTGGGAAGCGTTCAGTCTCGATTGCTCGATAATGAGAGGGAGAAAACTTCCTCCTTTGCTTGGTTGTGCTCTCACTGAAGTGGGAAAGATAAGTGCAGAGATTATAAGCATAATAACAGACTTGAAAAAACGGTTCTTTTCTCAAGAACAGCGACTCACTTATGCCGAAATTGCTTCTTTAGACTGGTCGAATCCATTCGGTGATAGGTGGATTCAACTTTTAAATGCGATGAAGTTTCTTGAGACCCTTCTTGAAACATTTCCTCGACCGATTCACACTAAACATTTTAATGTTCCTCAGAGTCAGGATAGAGATGGGCTTCATCACAAGCAATTATTAAAGAAGGGTTGCGACCAGGCGCAAGAATATTATGATGAGATCTTAAAATTATTTATAACTACACTTTACTGTATGTTTGCCTCAAAACTGGATGAGCGTACTCATGATCCTACTTGTTTATCTTATTTGAAAAATGGAAAGAGTATCTTCGCACAAGATACAAAATATATAAAGAGAAGGTTTGGTTCTTTCAAGGAAACTATACAGACTGATCATCAAGAACTTACGGTTTATAAAGAAACAATAAGGAAAGAGAAAGATGAATCTTTAAAAATTTCTGAGGCCGCTGCTTTCGCTGCACAAATTGATTCTACGCACAATTTTGCTGCTCAAGCAGCCCTTGGGAAGGCTCAAAGGAATGTAGCAAAAGCCAATCTTGCTGAAGAATTAAGTGGGCTTAGTGAAGAATTGCTTCATTGGGTTTCGCAGATTGATGCATTCTATTTAAACCTCCTTGCTCTATTCGGGAAGCTATAGCTGAATCAGTACAAAATTGCAAGAGTTAAATCCACAAAAGAGGATCATATAGTATAGCAAATTTGACAGATGGTTTTCAAGCGCATGTTTTTAAACATGAGCGAGAAAGGATCTGTTAAAGATGCTGTAATAGATGGTTCTCTTTTGTGGATTTAATTCTTGGAATTAGTATTAACTCGACTTTCATCCACTACAATTTTCCCCCGGCTTTCCTTTTCCAAAGATAAAAAGCCCAAAGAACCCCCAAAAGGAAAAGGAACACGCCTAAAGCCATCAACCAATTAGAAAGTTTATGGAAATAAGATACCTTGTCTGTTCCAGCATCAATCTTTTTTTGCGCCGGCTCAGTCAGCATCTCCCCAATCTCAGCAGTATAATCATTAAAATCAGTGAGGCCTCTTACTTGATCGACCTGAAGCTGAGCTCCAGCAATCCTCTTTTGACCCTCATTGACCTTATGCTTAATCACAGATGCTGTAATGATTAAACCCACTCCAATCAAAAAAACAAAAATCGGGGGTATATAACTCCAACGCATAAAACCTCTAAAAAAAAGGGGGCCCAAGCCCCCTTCATTCAAAAATCAGATTTTTTAAACTACTTAGCTTTGCGAGCAACGCGGCGCTTTGTCACGCGTTTCTTTGCTACGGGCTTACGACTCTTTGTCACCTTTTTAGCAACTGGCTTTTTCCCTGCCACTTTAGTTTTAGCTGCAGCTTTGCGCTTTGTTGACGCCTTCTTCTCTCCGCTAGCCGCCTTGACAGATTCCTTGCGGAATACCTTAGCCACTTTAGCAAAAGCAATTGTGTGTTTACGCACACGCTGAGCCGCTGCTTTGTTTCCAGTTTCTGCCTTCGGCATATCTTCATTAATTTCATCTAGCAAAGTTTTTTATTTTTTGCATGTATCCTTAAGAGCCATTTTACCTCCTCCTCAAAAAAATTGTTCATAACTCACTGTTACATTTCTTTTCAGAATTTAAGCAACAAATTTTTCTAGTTTTTCGAAACTCTTTTCTGCATTATGGATCTATAATGCATTGGTATCACATTAGTTTTACAAGCTTTCTGCTCCTTTTTTGCTCTTTTTTTTGGGAGGATGATGAAAGAGAAATTAAAGCTCTTCATCAAATGGCAGAGGGTGCGATGCGCGACTCCGACTTTTCTTCCGCTGTTGAGGCCTACCAAACTCTATTAAAACGAGTTGATATCAAAGAAGGTAAAAAAAATAGCGTCACTTGGTCAACCTACATAGATATGACGATGCGGCTTGCTGAGGCTTATGCAGCCACTGATAAGATGAGCGAAGGAGTGCGTGTCTTGACCGAACTTCTTAACAAAAACCCTCCATCTACTTTCACTCCTCGCATCAAGCTCTACCGCGCTCGGCTCACCTCACAGGAGAGTAGACCACAAGAAGCTTTCTTGGAAATGCAGAGCGTGATTGAAATGGATAGCCAGCACGACTGGTCGCGAGAAGA
>CAZXQV010000156.1:0-3202 GCA_964643195.1 uncultured bacterium
CTGGAAATTGGTTTGTTGATGGATATGCTGCTTTGCTCCATGAACTTAGGAACACTCCCTGCTAAATTCTGGGCAACTACATTACAAGCATCATTGGCTGAGCAGATGAGAATCGCATGAATTAAATCATGTAAAGGCATCTCCTCACCTTTTTTAAGGCCGATATGACTACCATCTGTCTCAAGCCAATGGGGTGGACTACGGTACTTTGATTGAACCTTAGCCTGAGGAGAGATGCTACAGATAGCCTCGGTACGTGTTGTCATCTTAGTTGAAAGATCATTTCCACGCAGATGAAGAGCATAAAGTGCTGTGGCTATTTTGGTTGTGCTTGCTGGATAGGATTTTTGATCGCAATTCTTCTCGAAAAGGACAGCTCCAGTCTCACCATTGATCAAAATCACTCTCTCCCCAGACACCTTAAGATGCAAAGGCTCAGCTGAAAGAGATGCAAAAAAAAAGAAGAAAAGAGCGCTAAGAGGAATCAAAAAACTGAGCCTTTCCGAGATTTGGACGGCAGTGAGCAGCTTCATAGATAGTCTCATGTGAAATAGAATACCATTTCAATTGACAGATGGCAATTTTAACTAGTAAAATAGACTAAGGAGTCCCTCATTGAGGGTGCGCTTCATTTACAAAGGGCTTAATCGAAAAAAGCAGCTTAAGTCATTATGATTTCGCTGGTTAAGATTTTAGCTTCAGAGAGATTAAAGAGCGATAGGAAGACATGGATAGTCCAAAAGAGATTGAAGAAGCATTCGAGAAGTACATGGGCAACCTAAAAGAATTTGCCCCCGATGGGATCGTTGATGTCGATCTTCAATTGATGCAGGAGCTGGATTTACTCCATTCCGAAGAGTTAATAGAAGAGGACACCACACAGCTTTCGCATAGCTTTTATGTTGTCGAGTCAAATGAGAAACTGACTCTTTTTAATGATCGTTTTGTCGTCTGGATTGTTCCTCAGCTCGTCGATGATATTGCAACTACCTACACCTTGATTGCCCTGAATGAAGAAGAGAAAAATCGCCTCGAAATGGTCTTTGCCACAAGAGGGGTTTATAATCACTCAAGCCTCGTTCTTCGCATCTTGGAAAAATTTCTCGATCAGATCGATGAAAATGAGAAAGAAATTTTTAACTTATAGCTAATTGTCTTCTTGCGGGACTTCTAGGCGGAGAGTCAGGCTTAAAACATTGCATGTCCCCTCTCTCACATAAATTGCTTCATCAACCAATTTACGTATCAAATAAATGCCGAGTCCTCCAATCCTCCGTTCATGCACCGCAATGTTTTTCTGCGGATCAATGCTGACTTCTAAAGGGTTAAAAGCGGGCCCGCTATCCTTGATCACTACATGAAAATGGGTCTCTTCTGTAAGATTACAATCAATAAAAATTTTCTCACAATCAGGGGTATTAGAGTAAGAGATGATATTGACAAGAGCCTCTTCACAGGCGAGCTCCATCCTCAAAATCGCCTTTGGTGGGATCTTCAGTCTAACCGCCTGATCCCTTACAAAGGTTAGCATCGCACTGAGTGTCTCAATATTGACTCCAAACTCCATATTAATTGTATTACCATGCATGAGCTACATAGTCGACAATTTTCTCAGCAAGATCATCATAAAGCGAACGCTCAGCATAGCCCTTCGCAATATTATGCATCTCTAATTGTCCGAGCGAAAAAGTATGCTGGTTAATGTTTGTCAGATCAGAATTAAAGTCATATTCCAAAAAAGACGTGATTTTACAAGGACCAAGTAGACGGCAACAGCTCTTGGCATCATACACTTCAACAGTTGCAGTCAAAGTGACCTTACCCTCCATCGACACAACAATATTTGTAACGCCAGGACCTCTTTTTTTAGGAGCATACCAAAAACCGACGTTCTCATCCCTTGGAGGGTTCAAACAGACTCTCAGTTCTAAATCCGAAGCGCGATTAGTATAGCGCAAATCACTTTCATTATTTATTTTATGCACTATTGCTTTAGTAAGCCATCCAAATTCGTCACCTTTAACATAAGGGACAGAGATAGCACGCTCTGCTTCAGTTGTCCCTAAATGATAACCACAAGAGGTCAAAGTGAGGCAGATGAGAGCGATAGTCCAAAAAATCGATGTAGATCGTTCTTTCATTGATTTTGAATCTTTTCAAGTTTCAATTTACTCTCAGCCGCAGCCAGTGTCGTGGGATAGCGCACGATAGTATCCCGATAATAGATCGCCGCTGCTCGCGCTTTATGCTTTCTCTCATAAAAACGCCCTGTTTCAAAAAGAGCCGAAGCATAGAGCTCTCGCATTGCTTGCAGATTTTTCTCGACAGCAGCTAAACGCTCTTCTGATGGAAAGGCTTTCTCAAAATTTTGAAGATTAATCTGTCCGTGTGACAGAAAATCAGGATTTTGAGCATCTAACTTCACATTGTCAAGGAAAAGCTCGGAGATACGCACAAATGAATCAGCAGCCAATTGATGTTTAGGGAAACGACGGGTGATCGTTTGAAAAACTTCTATGCTCTCTTTACGCTCTTTCATTTTCCAGAGTAACAATCCTTTACTATACAGCGCCTTTACTGCGATCTCTTTGGAAGGCAAGGTCGCACTGATCTCATCATAAAGCTCTATAGCATAAGATTTTCCAGAGGCAATACGGGGAATAGCTGCTATACCATAAGGATGCCTTCTCATACCCCCGCGAAAACGCTCTGCTATTATAAACTTATATTCAAAGGCTTTTTCGAAATATTTCAGCGTTCCCTTCTGGTTTAGGTAGACGGCAAGGTATTCATCAGCAATATCGAAATGGCCTAGCTCCATGTAGCATGCAGCTGTTTGAAAAAGCGCATCAGTAAAAAAAATAGTGTCGGGGTAGTGTTGAATCACTATAAGAAAATCGCGCGCTGCTTCATCATATTTTTTTTCTTTTAGAAGACGTTGACCATCATCAAAGTGCTCCGCCGCACTCTTATGGGGAGCGTACATTTCACGGTACCAAACACCATCGATCTGGGTATAAGCAGCAAAAAGAGTCGAAGATAGAAGTAGAACAACCAAAAGCTTTTTCATGTGAAGAAGCATAGCTAGTAAGATCTTCATTTGTCTAGAAGAAAAAACTATGTATAATCGGGCTAATGTTTAGATTTCTACTTGTAGTGGTCCTTTTGGGCGGATTGGCAGGTGGCGGTTGGTACGTCTGGG
>CAZXQV010000157.1:0-3199 GCA_964643195.1 uncultured bacterium
AATCTCTTCAAAAGCTATGTTCTACGAGGTGATGAGATTTTACCGGTCGACTTGACTAAACTCATCTTAGCTGGTGACATGAGTCAGAATATTGTGATGCGCCCTGGCGATAAAATCTTCATTGCCAGTGCCTCGATGGCCAATGTGATGATTATGGGTGAAGTAGGCATTGCTACGGTCATTCCAGTTCCAACAGGTTCCGTTTCTATCAGAGAAGCACTCGCTAGAGCTGGGGGTATTCCATTTACCGGTAATCGTCAATGCATTCAAGTTATCAGGGGTAATGCGCTGAATCCCAAAATCTATCGCCTTTCTTGGAACCACATCACCTTTTTGCCGAATGATGCCCTTCTGCTTATGCCTGGAGATACGATCTACATTACAGAGACTCCGATCACAAAATGGAACCGTTTCATCAACCAACTTCTCCCAAGCAGTATGTTGATCGACTTTGGAATCAAATGCAAAGGAGTGTGTGGATGGTAGAGCATGAAAATCAGATTATCATTTCTCTATCTGATCTGATTCAAGCTACCCGGCGACACCGCATGTTACTTTTGTATGTGGTGGTTGGATTTTCATTTTTGGCTATTAATTACTGCTTAACTCGCCCTATTACTTACAAAGCAGAAGGCGTCCTGAAAAACAAAAGTAAAGATGCTGGAGGCATTGGATCGATGTTTGCAGCTTTTGGAACTTTCGGTGATTCAGGTGGATATGCTGCAACTGATGACCCTAAAAACTTTCTAAATTCATATCCTGTTGCTGAGTGTGTTGTAAAACGCCTCAACTTTCAAGGTTGCTTGATAGAGAATAAAAATAGAGCTCGCCACCCCATCATCGATTCATTACTCGCCTTAAAAGCCAAAAATCACTTCTCCTCTCGTGCTCCTCATACCTATTTTGGCCCTACTGATCCTTGTCCAACCTCAGCGAATCAACCCTTTGTGCTTTCAAACAAGATCGGTCTTCATTTAGAAAAAGTCATTTACCCACTGGATGAGCCAGCCATTCTTGACCTCCATTTTATTGATAAAAAAAATTTTGAAGTTTTAGGTCTCGGTAAAGGAAGAATAGGACAATCTTTTACAAATAATGGCTATACTTTTTGCCTTGCTGATACGGGAGAAAATCTTGCTGGACGCAACTTTATCCTATTTTTATCTCCTCTCCACCTTGCTGTTCATAAACTTCAAACTGCTGTTACTATTACGAAAGACAAAAAGAACCCTCAACTTTTGAACATTGTTTGCATCAACGCCGATCCTGTTCTCGCAGCTGCTGTCGTGAACCAGTTTATGCAGGAATACATTAACTATCTGAAGGCACAGGGGATGGAAAAGATCAACCATCAACTTTCCTACCTTTCTCAACGTGAACAAGATGTTATAACTAAACTAAAAATACTCACAAAAGCGCAAGGCGTCTACGCAAAGGATGAATTAGCGAAAGGGAATTTCACTCTGCTTGGTGATCCTAAGAGTGCTGCATTGCTGTACCAACAAGCTTGTAAAACATATTCTGAATTAAGTCTCAGCATTCAATCAACTTATGAATCTCTTTTTGAGTGTCGTAAGCCTGTTACTGAAATTGTGAAAGAGGTGAAAGAGTGGATGGTAGAGGAACCAGACCTCGTGAAAAAAGCCAACATGCATACAAGTTCTACTGGCCCTGCGATATTGACACGGATGAATCTCGATTTAGAAAATTTGGCTCTCGAATTTGAGAATTACAACAATCTTTCCAACTTACTGGATCAAGAAGACTTTCAACTTTATGCGCTCTCTGGAGTAGCAGCTGGTTTGTTGCTTGATGGAGAAATTACGCGCCTAAGTCGGTTAGCAGCGGGGGCTAACCATACCACAAAGGAACGGAGTTTCGCAATTGAAGAGATCGCTGCTGAAAAGAGTTTAATCAAAGAGCGTCTTTTGCACGCTAAACAACTTCAAGAAAAAGAAGTTCTTTCATTAAAAGAACGGATTAAAGCTGTTCAAAAGGAGTTGTTAGTTGCATTTGTAAAAGAGCTCGCAATTATTGAGGAAGATGTAGCTCATTATCTAATCCGTTGTGGGGAGCATGTTGATCAGCTGCTTTTTGAACATAATGCCTTCTTAAACAAAGAAGTATTGAGCAAATTTCAAGGTGAGATACTAGGAATGGCTGAAGCTAAAAACTTGGCTTACAATCTTGAATCGATAGAAATCAAAGCGATTGAATGGGCTAAACCTCCCCTTTTGCCAGAGCCTCCAAAACTGAAAAAGTTTGCACTTTTGGGTATTTGCCTTGGTCTATTTTTTGGCCTTGCTTGGATTGCACTGCGGGAAATCTACTTCGGTCCTACAGCTTCGCCTACCAATTTACGTGGCTTGTCTAAACATGTTCTGAGTGAAGAGGGAGTGGTCTTTGAGGTTTTAAAGAAGGGTAACTGTTTTGCCTTAATCTCGAAGAGAAGTCATTTTGCCTCTATTCTGGCAGAGAAAATGTCTCTTGCGGGCAAAAAAACGCTTCTTTTTAACTTCTCTGGCAAAGGTCTTTCCTGCCTTGAAAAGGTCGTGATCCATGAAGAGAAGGCGTGGGACTCTTTAGAACTTGGCCAAATAGAGGATATCGTGATTTTACAGAGTAAAGCTTTTTCTTTTTTCCTCGACTCTCTGAAAGAGCGCTATGATGCGATTATCCTGGTCGCAGACGAAAAGTATAAGCGTATAGCGGCGCATTTAGCTTCAAGAGTGATTTACTGTGTAACCGATGAGCGTATTTCTGAGCTTGCAGGTCTTGATGACCAAACACTCTATTTACATGAAAAGTTGGTAATGCCTGTCAAGAAAACGCTAAAAGAGTTAATCCCCATCCTTCGGAAGAAGGTAAGCATTATAGCGGATTAAAGTGAAGTCTTCTTCTTCTTTGGAGAAATCAGACAACCCTTGAGTGCGTTGAGGTATGTGGAATTTACCTGCTCCAAGTACTTGATCTCCTTCTCCCCCCTTTTCTTGTCACCTCGCATCAAATAGAGCCTGCCAAGAAGATAGTGAGCCTTCTCATGCTCAAGATCAATCGCTAGAGTGTCATGCAACTTTTGGATCGCTGTTTCATCCTCTTTAAGATCGATATAGGCGATTGCAGAATAGAAGCAAGAATCTGAATCATTTGGGTTTAGTTTCAATGCCTCTTTAAAAGAAGAAACTGCCTTCTTTGGCTT
>CAZXQV010000158.1:0-3197 GCA_964643195.1 uncultured bacterium
AACGCATCGAAGGAAAGTGCATACCTGAGCTAAAATAGACATGCTGAAGAGCATCTCTATTGCATCATTCACAGTTTTCCTGTCTCTTTGGAAAACCGACTCTGGCTGGGCCACCGCTTTGCCAAAAATGAGGAAAACAAAGAGCGCGCGATTGAGATTTTTGAAGAGTTGCTCCATACAAAAACGCAAATTTTCCGCTTTCCTAGATAGGCCTTTGTTTTGGCAAACCTTTATACCGAAAAGAATGAACATACAAAAGCTGGCCTCTTACTTGAAGATCTTCAAGAGCTCCAAGAAAATAGCCTTTTTGCTGAAGAGATTAGTCTGGCTCTTGCTCACCATTACAAGGCCATTGGAGAGCTAAGAAAAGCGCTTCTTGGTTACAAAAAGTTAGAAAGCTCCTCAGAAGCGAGGGTGGCTGCAACTGCCAAGCTAGAGCATTGCCGCTTAATGTATGAACTATTGCCTAAAGATTATAGTTTGCAGATGCTAGAACCGATCTTAATTTCCTTAAAAGATCTTTGGACAAAAAAACGAATTGTGACTGAACCAGTACATCTGGAGGCTGCAATTGACTATATCTCATTCCAACGTCCATTTTGGGATAAAGAGCAGCTGCTCAGCGCATTGAAAGCGATTGAGGCTCATTTTACATTGGAAGATGATATCTGGTCTAAAGACTACCACACAGCCAGGTATCAGATAGCTAGTCGAGATTTGATCTATCAAGCCTACATGCGTTACATCGAAGGTTCAATTGCAGAGCTCGAAGGCGACAGACGAACTGCTCATGCTCTGTTCTCTACTCTTTGTCAGGGGAAATATGCTGTCACCAAGTATTTGGTAGATCTCTCGAATCAAAAGAAAGGGAGATCTTATGAATAAACCAGTTTTATATGCTGTTATAGCTAATGCACTTGGATTTCATCTGTTCTGTGTTTGCATTTTACATAATCATGAGTTTCAGCCCCGTTTGCTGCCTGCACATACTACCCTATTCTTCTCGAACCGCAGCTTTGAAACGTTGCAAAAGAAGGAGCGTTCAGCGCTCTTGAGTCATGCTCTTAATAATCTTATGGAAGTCCCCCAGATAGTGAAAGAGGATTTGCATGAGCTTGTTGCGGAATTCGCTCCTTTGCCTTTACTCTCCTTCCCAGTGGGAGAGCCGATATTCCAGGTGAGTGAGAGTCTGACGTTGGAGAGTCAACCTATTGCAATGGTCTCCAGTAAAGAGAGTCTTTATGCCTTTTTACAAGGCACTCCTATTGGAATCACTGCTGCAGATCCCATTTCTTGTGAGATGCCTTTTTTTGAGGCAAATCACTCTAATGACTACTTTGGACAGGGTACTATTGCAGGAAGCGAACATTTTGATATGCATATCGAATATGCACCACGCCAAAATCGTCCTGGGTATATTTTTAAGGTCACTCTCTACCCAAAAATGGATGTCGTTTTCAAACGAATTGCTCAGAATTACTATTTTTTAATAGACCGCTCTAACTCGATCCCACGTGGTCGTTTCATCATCAATAAGCATTTAGTTTCTGAAGCACTCGATCACCTAAAACCAAGAGACAGTTTCAACATTCTTTTCTTCGATGACAAGGTGACAAAGTTTGCTGAAAGCAATCAAGATTGGAATGAGGAGAGTGTTGCAAGAGCCCGGGAATTCCTAAAGTATCAGAATCATGGTGGCTACTTTGCTGCAACAGAGCTTTTTAGTACTCTTGGGAAAGTGATTCCTTCTGAAGTTTGTGATCAGGAGGTTCATACAGCGATTCTTTTGAGCGATGGCGATTCTTATCTACCTGTTGACAAGCAGCGCCAGATGATTGGTGGTTGGACAGAGCAGAATGCTGGCAAAGTTTCACTTTTCAGCGTAGCAACAGGGAGTGGCAATAACCTTCCTCTACTTGAATTGATCAGCTCCTTCAATCGAGGGGCTTTAGTATATGCAATAGATCCTAGAGAGATTAACAGGCGTCTGATCGAATTAGTGAAAGCAATCCGTAATCCTATCGGCAAGAAGATCGTAGCAACCACTATTTCTAACGATAAACAGATGGTGATTCTCTTACAACCTAAGAAAGACCGTCTCCCCTTTCTTTACAAAGACCGCCCGTTTACAATTTATGGTTCTACCAATCGTCTGTCTGACTTTGTTCTCTTTTTGCAAGGCAATTTTTATGACAGCTATTTTGACATTAAGAAACATATCAATTTTTCGCAAGCGCGTCTTGGCACACAGAATCTCGAGCGGGAATGGACACAGCTGCTTGTGCAAGAGTTCTATGAACGTTTTTTCGAAGATGGCAATTTGAAGCATATTGCCGAAGCTAAAAAATTATTAACTCCATTACACCTCGTAGCCCCCTTCACAACTCCATGATATTTATCATCGCTGGTCGATTCAAAAAGCGCAAACTTGTGACTCCAAAAGGAGTGACAACAAGACCCACTCTCAACAAGGTGCGTGAGACGCTCTTCAATATCTGCCAGGGAGAGATTGAAGGGGCTACTTTTCTTGATCTTTTTGCGGGTTCTGGAGCAATCGGACTAGAGGCGTTGAGCCGCGGTGCAGCTTCGGTCACTTTTGTCGAGAAAGATCGAGCAGCGCTGCAAGCCCTTGCGGAAAACATTAAAATGCTTGGTGTAGAAAAAGAGACAAACTTGATTAAGAGCGATGTTTTCAAAGCAGTTGAACATCTTTCTGTTTTTGATATTATTTTTGCTGATCCCCCTTATGGACAGGGTTTTGGAGAGCGACTACTCCCTCTAATCACAAAAAAAGCTCTTTTAAAGGGGTCTCTTTTTATAGAGGAGAGCAGCGAGCTTGCGGAACCAGAGGGGCTAGTACTGCAATCTATCCGGAAAACCGGCCGCACGAAGCTCTACCATTATAACCCATTCAAATTCTCGTGACTTCCTGCTTATTTGCTGATACAATCTTTGTTTTTGATGAACACATAGGTAGATTGATGCTGAAATATTGTGAATCCATCTTTAAAACCAAACGCTGGAAAACGCGACAAGTTTTGGTGGGTCATGTGGGGGTTGGAGGAAACAACCCTGTACGCATTCAATCGATGACCACCTCGAATACACGGGATATCGACGCTACAATTGACCAAATCATGTGTTTGGCGGATCACGGCTGCGAGATCGCACGAGTGACTGTTCAAGGGATGAAAGAG
>CAZXQV010000159.1:0-3145 GCA_964643195.1 uncultured bacterium
GTATGCGATATGACGGTTATTTATGGAAGGGGTGCTCCACTTTCAATTACACCCTTCCTGAAGCAGCTCCTTGACCTTTTGAAGGCAATCAACTATCCTTCCTCCCCATGAGCGTCCGTGATCTCACTATCTTAGGTTCTTCGAGTCAACAACCCACCCGTCGCCGCAATCATGGTGCCTATCTTTTGCGTTGGAATGATGAAGGTTTTTTGCTTGATCCAGGAGAGGGCACGCAACGTCAGTTCATCTATGCCAATATCGCCCCTCCCACTGTGACGCGCATCTTAGTGAGCCATTTCCATGGAGACCACTGCCTCGGCCTTGGCTCTATGCTCATGCGTCTTAATCTCGATAAGGTCACTCACCCTATTCACTGCTACTATCCAGCTAGTGGCAAGAAATATTTTGACCGTTTGCGTTATGGAACGATCTATCATGAGACAATCAATGTGATCGAACATCCAGTCACTGGACCTGGCCTTGTTCACGATGATGGAAAATTCACAATCGAAGCAGCTTTTCTAGAACATGGCGTTGACAATATCGCCTGGAGGATCACAGAGCCAGACAAGCGCAAGTTTGATCAGAATAAGCTCTCTGCGTATGGAGTTCTTGGACCTAAAGTGCGGGAATTACAAGAGAAGGGTTCGCTGATCATGAATGGTGAGAGTGTTCGCTTAGAAGATGTTTCTTGGGTTCGTAAAGGCGATACTGTGACTTATGTCAGCGATACACGCTTTTGT
This sequence comes from uncultured bacterium, assembly GCA_964643195.1. Taxonomy (GTDB): domain Bacteria; phylum Chlamydiota; class Chlamydiia; order Chlamydiales; family JAAKFR01; genus JACKPM01. The sequence goes on from CAZXQV010000159.1 coordinate 744, forward strand.
CCGCAAGCAATTGCAATCGCTAAGGATGCAAAGATTCTGCTTTGTGAGAGCACCTATTTGGAAGAGCATGCACAGCTTGCAAAGAAGCATTATCACCTGACTGCCAAACAAGCTGCAAGGATAGCGAAAGAGGCCAATGCTGAGAAACTGATTCTGACTCACTTTTCAGCGCGTTATCTGAAAAGCGAGCCATTTGTTGCAGAAGCTCAGGAGATTTTTTCTAATGTAGAAGCTGCAGAAGACATGAAAATCTTCTCCTTCCCCGTCAATGATTAGAAACCTTCAACTAGAAGTTGGCTACCCTTTCATCATCGATCAATCGCGAGGCTTTCACGGGGTGAAAATGATCAATTCAAACCGAATCGGCTATACAATCAACATGTGCTGTCGCCTCTTCCAAACAATCAGTTTGGAAAATGGTCGAGCTAGTTGACAAATAAAGTTTTCCAAGGTAGATCTCCTAGGATGATTAAAGAAAGTTATCAGTTTCTAAACTACCTACGCTTTGTAAAAAATGCAAGTGAGCACACTGTGCGTAACTATGCGATCGACCTTTCTGATCTAAAAACCTTTCTCGAACGTGATCTCCCAGCTGAAAAAAAAACAGGTCGCATCCAACATATGGGCAATCAGCCTCTAGAAGAGTGCCTGATTCCTCTTACAGAAATCGACCGCTCCCTTTTGCGGCAGTACCTGGCCCAGATGACGACATGCAGACGCACCATCGTCCGTAGACTTTCCAGCTTACGCACCTTCTTTCGCTTCTGTGTCAAACATGAGATTTTGAAAACTAATCCCTTCGAGTTGATGGAAAGCCCAAAGCTTGACAAGCGCATCCCCTATTCTCTCAGCTTTCTCGAATTACAAAGGCTCTTTGATCAGCCTGATACTAGCTCCTATTTAGGCCTGCGCGATCGCACCATCATGGAACTCTTCTATAGTTCGGGCTTGCGGGTGAGTGAATTAGTTGGCCTTAACCGCAGTGACTTTGACAAGGAGGGGTTATTGATGCGCTTACGTGGCAAAGGCCGCAAGGAAAGAATCGTTCCTATCACCCAAAATGCTTCTGACTGGATCGTTACCTATCTAGAACATATCGAAAGGCACAAAGACATGGACGGCCACTTAGCAGAAGCTGATCATGAAGCTATTTTTTTAAATCGCAATGGCACAAGATTAACCAGCCGCTCTGTCGATAGAAATTTTGACAAATATTTGACGGCAAGTGGGCTTGCCGGGAAGGTCACTCCTCATACAATCCGCCATACGATTGCGACCCATTGGCTCGAAAATGGGATGGATTTGAAGACGATCCAAACCCTTTTAGGTCATAGCTCTCTCGTCACCACCACTCTCTACACGCAAGTATCGACTAAATTCAAACAAGAAGTTTATCGAAACGCACATCCACGTGCATGAAAAAAGCTTATATGCTACTGTCTTAGTCATGAGTATCGTTTTAGACGAAATTTCGAAAAGCTACGGCAGTCGCTTACTTTTTGGAGGGGTCTCAGTCACCTTCAATCCAGGTAATCGCTACGGTTTAACTGGGCCTAATGGTGCTGGCAAGTCTACTCTTTTGCGCATTATCATGGGTGAAGAGGAAAAAAATAGTGGATCAATCACTCTCCCTGACAAGGTGGGTATTTTGCGTCAAAATATTGAAGCTTTCGCAAATTTCACTTTATTGAATACAGTCATCATGGGCAACAAGAAGCTCTGGAAGGCTCTTGAAGAGCGGGATCGTCTCTATGAAGGAGAGATGACCGACGCCATTGGCATCCGTCTTGGCGAGCTCGAAGAGATCATTGCCGATGAAGATGGATACAGCGCTGAGGCGAATGCTGAGGAGCTCTTGCTGGGTGCAGGCATTCGAGCTGATCAAATGCATGAGCTGATGAAGAATGTGCCGACAGATTTACAGTTCAGAGCTCTCTTATGCCAAGCTTTATTTGGGAACCCACAAGCCCTTCTTCTTGACGAACCGACTAACCACCTTGACTTGGAATCGATCGGCTGGCTCGAGGAATTCTTCCATAATTATAACGGCACCTTGATTGTGGTCTCTCACGACCGCCATTTCCTGAATTCGGTGACAACCCACATCGCTGATATCGATTATGACACTGTGATCATCTATCCTGGCAACTATGATGAAATGGTCTTTACGAAGAGCCAGATGCGTGAACGGGATACTGCTGACATCAAATCGAAAGAAAAGAAAATCAAACAATTGCAAGAATTTGTTTCTAAATTTGGAGCAGGAACACGTGCTAGCCAAGTGCAGTCCCGTAAAAAAGAAATTGAGCGTTTACAGCCGCAAGATTTGAAGAAATCCAATATTCAGCTTCCCTATGTCCGCTTCAAACCAATAGAGAAACCTTCGGGCAAGATTGTTTGTA
>CAZXQV010000160.1:0-3141 GCA_964643195.1 uncultured bacterium
AGCTCTATGAATTGCAGGAGAGGCCTGAGCTTGCAGTGAGGCAGTTGGAATCGATTGCTAAAATGGGTGGTGACTGGGCGCTTGCTGCTGAGAAAATATTAAAGGAGAGATATGGACTTTAGTCATATTACACGTTACTTCACAGAGTGGAACACAGTACTTGGGGTGATCGCCTTCTGTTCGCTTGTGAGCATGGCGATCTTTTTTGAGAGGCTACTCTTCTTACGAAAGGCAGAAGATGATTCCAATAGTCTGATCATCAGTTTGCGCAAAGCGTTGCGTGAACAGAATATTATGGAGGCGATTCGAACCTGTGAGGAGAGTGGCGGAGCTGTTTCAAATATTCTTAGAGCTGGGCTATTGAAACATGAGCGGACTAAAGAAGATATTGAGCAGTCGATGGAAATTGCGGGACTCGCTGAGATTGCGCGCCTTGAAAAAAATGCCAGAATTCTTTCTGTGATCGCCCACATCACTCCTTTAATTGGCCTTTTAGGGACTGTAATCGGCTTTATCCAAGCCTTTTCTGAGATGCGGGTGTCAGGCTTGATGGATATTTCGACTACGCGTGTTGGAGAGGCCATGGAGTATGCGCTTGTCACGACAGCAGCAGGAATTGTGGTTGCGATTCCAACGGTAGTTGCTTACAACTATTTGATAAGCCGGATTCAGATGATTACCCTTGAAATGCAGCTCACCTCTTCTGAAGTTGTGGATCTTTTAACATACAAAGAGAGTTATGCGCTTTAAAAGTTCTCTAAAACCGACAAGTGCACTAGTCGATTTGACGCCGCTTGTAGACGTTGTATTGTTGATGCTTGTCTTCTTTTTGGTTACCTCAGATATTTTACCGCTCAAATCTCTCAACATATCTCTTCCTGAAATCGATTTACCAGCATTGCCGCAGACGACACAAGTTTTAGTGGTAATGGATGCCCAGAACGTCATCTATGTCGGCAGTCGGAAGGAGATTGTGGACCTCAGTTCTTTTAAAAGTGTGCTTTTGCGAGAGATTGACAAATTGCCCCCGAATGGTGATAAAACGGTGGTGCTGAGTGTGGACAAAGATGTGGATTATGGAGATTTTTTGCGTCTTTTTTCAGCAGCGCAAGCCGCTAATGTGAAGTTACGATTATGTTACGCCTCACCCGAGTGAAGGAGGAGGTGCATCTGCATCTCTTCGAAAAAGAGCGCCGTTTTTCTCCAAATCTTATGAAGGGATTTGGACTGGCGCTACTATTTCACGCTGCCTTTTTCTTTATTTTTCGCGTTGTTTCGCCAGAGCCTCCCTTGAGCATCGATTTACTTCTCCCCTCTTCTGTAGAGATTGATTTAGGACTTCCAATTTCAAGCACGAGCGCACCACCCAGTCGCTCTTTTGAAATGACACGCGCGCCTACTCTCTATGAGATGGCACCAGGAGCAATCTGTGCTATTGAAAAGTATAGTGAATTTTCTTGGAAAGAGCCTGATTTTTCAGAGATTGAGGCTTTCGAGTTTGTACCATTGGAGTTTGATTTTGATCACGATTGAGATGAGTACAGCGTTGATGACCTATCTCGCTCTTTTTTTGGCGCTCTGCTTGACGGTTTGGCTGCTTTCACATAAAAAGAATCGGAAGAAGGTGATTTTGCCAGAACGCTATCGTTTGATGCGTTGTGAGTATTGTCATTTCTCCTATTTAGCGGAGGATGCGATCTCTAAATGTCCCGAGTGTGCCCAGTTCAACAAGGTGAGCTGATATAGCCGATTCAGCTATATCAAAGTCGTCGATCATGTCTGGAACTTTGATCATTCAGAAAAATTAATTTTGGTTGATCACGTCTAAGATTTGCTTAGCTCGGATTTCCCAAGTATGGGGAGTAAAATCTCCAATTACGCCAGTGATGTTTTCCCACTCCCCCTGCTTGTAACCATCGACAAAATGATTCTTCGCAGTAACAACCTGACAGCCCGCGCTCCAGCCATACAGAATTCTTTCATGAAGACCTGCCTTCAATCTCGGCGAACTATTAAGCAGACGCTTGGAACGCTGGAGGATTTTCAACGTCTCTTCAAAGCTAACCGCAGGATAAACTGTCGCGTTTGGCAGATATTTCTTCCATGGCCCCTCTCCCCAAACTGAAAGTTTCGGAAATTGCTCACAAAGCTTCACTCTGTCCACTGCCCTCACATAGCGATCGATCTCAAGATGCAAAGGAAGCTCCTGTACACAGTCGATGATTGAAGCATCCGTATAAAGGACACGATAGGCCGCCTCATAGAGGAATTCCTTTTCTGGATGACTTTCCCAATCCCGTTCAATCTTCTCGATATCAAAACAACTTCCAAAAAAGACTGTATCGATATCCTTCTCTAAAGGCTCTAAAGGCTCAATCGCATGAGGCAAAAAGGGAACCTTAGCAAACTTCGCATCTCTTTCATCTACTGCTGTTAAAAAACCCTTCTTCTGGTGGAGGACGTAGAGAACGGGATCTAGCGTGAATGTGAAGTGGGGAATATTCCATGCAAGCCCCCGAATATCAGCAAAAGAGAAGGTGCAATCGGGAGGATCATCGAGCATGTCATAAAGAGCGTGAAAAAAATGGCCCTCACCTACATAGTGGCTTTTGGCCTCTACGCCCAAAGAGATTAAAGCACGCTCCAATCCCTTAGCAAAAGTGGCTGTTGTACCATATGGATTATCAGCTACAAGCAGGGCGATTTTCATGTGCAACCAGATGAGGATGGGTAAGAGTCAACAAAAAACGGGGAATCATATATTGAGGAAAGATACAAGAGACATTGTTGTCATGAATCACCTTCAAAACAATACCATTGCGATCAGCCAAAGAAACAATACGCTTATCGATAAACTTACTGAAAAAGTTTGTATCTTCCTGATGATCTAGATCGGGAAAGGGATTCTGTAGAGCGAGCTCCTTTCTATAGGCAAAGGTGAATCCATATCCCGTTTCTACCATTTTTTTTGTCGTTTCTTGCCCAAAATTAATCTCTCTTACCGTAGCGCCAATCAAAGGATTGATCGACATGCGGCGCGGCGTTGTTACCTTACTATCCCAATAAAAATACTGCTTAGAACCCTCGTGATAGGCAAACCAGGAGTCGATATGAAAGAGATCTGCCTGATTCAATTCCTCT
>CAZXQV010000161.1:0-3126 GCA_964643195.1 uncultured bacterium
ACCCAGAGGTTGTTGTGTAACGAGAGAGTAAGGTCCAACTGCACGAGCGTGAATTTTATCTGCTACCAAGTGTGAAAGTTTGAGCATATAAATATACCCAATCACACCACGGCTATCCATACGTTCGCCAGTACGGCCATCGTAAATCCAGGACTTACCATCATCTGGAAGGTTTTGCTCTCGCATCATCTCCCAAATACGATCTTCTGGGAATCCTTCAAAGACTGGCGTCTTACAGTAGATGCCTGCTTTCTTAGCAGCAAAGCCCAAATGCGTCTCAAGTACCTGACCCATGTTCATACGGCTAGGTACGCCAAGTGGGTTTAGAATGATTTCGATAGTCTGGCCTGTAGGCAAATAAGGCATGTCTGCTTCAGGAACAATGTTAGAAACGACACCCTTGTTACCATGGCGCCCAGCCATCTTATCACCGACCTGAAGCTTACGCTTCGATGCGATGTAAACCTTCACCTGACGAATCACACCCGGGTCGAGATCGGTATCGCCTTTCCTTAGCTGCTCAATCTCCATCTTGTACTCTTGCTCAAGCTTCTGCAGCTCGACTTCGCTCTCACGCAAAATATTGCGCAAGATGTCATAAGTGTCATTGCGTTCCATGATCAAATCGATCGAATCTTCGTTCTCTAGAAGCTCAATGATTTCCTGAGTAAAGACTACACCCTTTGGCACAAGCTCTTCCGCAGTTCTTCTATGAATGATCGGAGCTGCCGACTTGTCATTCAACAAGAGTGCTCCAAGCTTCTCATGACGCTCCATTTTAAAGCGCATCTGCTTAAGCTTGAATTCTTTTTGAAGATCCTTCAAGTACGTAGCTTCTTCCACAAGTTCGTCATCCGTCTTAGATAGACGATCGCGTCTGCTGAAGACCTTGACATCCATAACCACGCCTTCAGTACCTGGAGGAACTGTTAGAGAGGCATCTTTAACATCGGCAGCTTTCTCACCAAAGATCGCTCTTAACAATCTCTCTTCAGGAGCCAGTTCTGTCTCTGATTTAGGAGTGATCTTACCAACTAGAATGTCGCCTGGTTTGACTTCAGCACCGATGCGGATAATACCATCTTCGCCAAGGTTTAGAAGAGCATCTTCGCTGACATTTGGAATATCACGTGTTATTTCTTCTTTTCCAAGTTTTGTATCGCGTGCAGTCAACTCAAACTCCTCTATATAGATCGAAGTGTAGGTGTCTTCACGAATTAATTTCTCGGAAATGATGATCGCATCTTCAAAGTTGTAACCAAACCACGGCATAAACGCGACGAGCACGTTCTTACCCAATGCGATTTCACCTTTGTCTGTTGCTGGACCATCTGCAATGACATCACCAGCTGTGATTTTATCTTTCACATCTACGAGAGGAACTTGGTTGATCGAAGTACCTGCATTAGAACGTAGGAATTTTTTCAATTCATAAGTTCGCTTTTCCATCAAGTTCTTAGCTGAAGCGATGACGATCCTCTGACCATCAACATAGTCAACAATTCCATCTTCTTCTGCGATAATGACTGCACCTGAGTCACGAGCAGCTCGTGCTTCAAGACCTGTTCCTACAAGAGGAGCTTCAGGAATCAAAAGAGGCACAGCTTGGCGTTGCATGTTTGAACCCATCAAAGCTCGGTTAGCATCATCATGCTCCAAAAATGGAATCAATCCTGTAACAATTGAGACGAGCTGCTTGGGTGACACGTCCATGTGTGTCACTCTTTCAGTTTCGATCTCTAATGCTTCACCCTTGAAACGTGCCCAACAGATATCCTCTGTAAACATATTGTTTTCATCAAGTGCGGCAGAAGCCTGAGCAATCACACAATCTTCTTCACTATCAGCTGTCATGTACTCAATTTCATCTGTGACAATCCCATTGTGCACTTTACGGTAGGGAGTCTCGATAAAACCAAATTCATTGATCTTAGCAAACGATGAGAGAGAAGTGATCAAACCAATGTTTGGTCCTTCCGGTGTCTCAATAGGACAGATTCTGCCGTAGTGGCTGGCATGAACGTCACGCACTTCAAATCCAGCACGCTCTCTGTTCAAGCCTCCCGGTCCAAGGCTGGATAGACGACGTTTGTGAGTCAATTCTGCGACTGGGTTTGTCTGGTCCATGAATTGAGAGAGCTGCGATCTGCCAAAAAAGTCTTTGAGAACTCCAGCCAAGCCTTTAGCTGAAATCACCTTTCCAGGTGTCAATGTATCAGACGAGAAGTCAAAGAGATTCATTCTCTCACGAATGATTTTCTCCATTCTTGCCAAACCAACACGGCACTGGTTTTGAATCAATTCGCCAACAGAACGGACACGACGATTTCCAAGGTGGTCGATATCATCAATGTGCGCCTTCTTATCACCCATCTTCAATGCGATCAAATACTTAAGAGCGCCAATAATGTCTTCTTTGCGCAATGTAACAGTTTCAAGGGCTTCATCAGTTACTGGGAAGCCAAGCTTCTTATTCAATTTGTAGCGGCCAACACGTCCCAAATTGTAACGTTTTGGATCAAAAAATAGGCGCATGATGACTGAACGAGCATTAGAGATAGTCGCTGGTTCACCTGGTCGAATTTTGCGATAGAAATCCTTTAATGCGGCTTCATAAGAATCTGTTGGATCCTTAGCAAGCATCTTGATAACAGGATGATTTTCATCAGCATCGACAGCGATTGAAAGTTCTTTTATACCCAAGTCTAGCATACGCTTAAGCATCGCAGTAGAAAGCTTCTCTCCAGCCTTTCCATAGACTAGACCACTCTCAGTATCAGCGACATCTACTGCCAATACTTTTCCTACAAGTTCGCTAAAATCTTTTTCGCCTGTTAGTTTGCATTTTTCAATCTTAAAAAATTCTTCCAAAATATCAGCGTCACTTGAGTAACCAAGAGCGCGAATAAAGGTTGTTGCTAAAATTTTTCTGCGGCGCTTTTTGCGATCGATATAGACGTAGATAAGATCATGAATATCAACAGCAGCTTCCAACCAACTTCCTCTATAAGGAATGATTCGGAAGGAGGTGAGCATGATACCTTTTGGATGACGCTCTTGTTCAAAATTGATACCAGGTGAACGGTGTAACTGCGAAACTATGACGCGCTCTGTCCCATTGATAAC
>CAZXQV010000162.1:0-3104 GCA_964643195.1 uncultured bacterium
ATAATTGTTTCAATAATAGGTTCACGTGTAAAATGCATTATCTCTCCCCAATGGCGATAAGATTTTCTTTGCCTGCCATAACCTCGATGAGGTCAGCTATACGAGTCGAATACCCCATCTCATTATCATACCAAGCAACCAATTTATAAAAATGCTCATTCAGAGCGATGCCCGCACCTGCATCAAAAATTGATGAATAGGGCGAACCAATAAAATCACTCGAAACCAGTGGCTCATCACAATAGCATAGTATGCACTTCATCGGACCCTCAGCTGCCTCGCGCATCTTGTCACAGATCTCTTCATAGCTCGTTTTCTTCGTCAAACGAACTGTCAAATCAACTACAGAAACATCAGCAACAGGAATGCGAAACGCCATCCCCGTCAACTTTCCCTTCACTTCAGGCAAACAAAGAGCTACAGCCTTAGCTGCGCCTGTAGCTGCAGGAATAATGTTCTGACTAGACCCACGGCCTCCACGCAAATCTTTGCGTGATGGACCATCCACACTCGGCTGCGCTGCAGTCAAAGCATGCACAGTTGTCATTAAGCCTTCTTCTATTCCAAAATTGTCCAGCAATACCTTCGTAATCGGTGCTAAACAGTTCGTTGTACAGGAAGCATTCGATATGACTGTGTGCTTTTTGGGATCATATTTTTCTTCATTCACACCTAAGACAAAGGTGGGAACATCTCCAGATGCCGGAGCTGTGATAATCACACGCTTAGCACCCGCCTGAATATGCTTAGAAGCTGCCTCTAGACTAGTAAATAGACCTGTAGATTCCACTACAAAGTCTACTCCTAACTTCTTCCAAGGGAGATTTTCAGGATTTCTTTCTGAACAGACTACGATTCTTTTCCCATCAACGACTATAAAATCACCTTCATGACTCACGCTTCCCGCAAAAGTCCCGTGCGTTGAATCATATTTGAATAGGTAAGCAAGATTGTCAGGAGGAACGACATCATTTACAGCTACGATTTCAATGTTCCGATTTTTAAGCGCTTGTCGAAGAAAAAGTCTTCCTATGCGTCCAAATCCATTGATCGCTACCTTCACTACCATCGCTCGCTCCTGTCGTTATCGCTAAAATCAGTCAATTATTCGGAGAGGTATTCGATAACGCAAAGATCTGCATTATCACCTACACGCTTACCCTTATGGATAATGCGCGTGTAACCGCCTTCACGTTGGGAAAATCTTGTTGCCAATTCCTCGAGCTTCCCAATCACCTTACGGTCAGTGTTATAGCTCTCAGTATTGCCCTCTTTAACAGCTCTCTTCTCCTTGGGAGTCAAAGTGTTGTACCGAACCATCAGTCTTGCAACAGCTTCACGCTTCCCAGCCAAGGTCTCTTTCTTGGCTAAAGTAATCATACGATCGGCATGTCTACGCAACTCTTTTGCTTTAGTCACAGAAGTGACGATGCGCTCTCTGTAAATCAAATCCTTCAACATGTTGGCAATTAAGCAACGTCTATGTGAACAGGTACGTCCAACTTTAAAAGTGTGTTTGCGGTGTCTCATAGTGCTGGGTGTCCTCCCTTAGGATGCTCCTCAAGATAGTCTGCGATCTTTTCTTTCACGTTGTCTTGATTGATACCAAAACGTGTAAGATCCATGCCTAAATTGAGACCCATCTCAGTCAATTTATTCTTTATCTCAGTCAGAGATTTCTTTCCAAAATTTCTAAACTGAAGCAACTTTGGCTCAGGCATTACAACAAGTTCGCCAATCGTTGCGATATTCGCACCATTTAGGCAGTTTGTTGAACGTACAGAAAGCTCAATCTCATTAATGCCGAGCACAAGCTTCTGCATCAAATCATCACGATCTGAATCAGATGTCTTCGCTACATCTTCAAAGCGGATTTCAAGCTTCTCAACTTCTTCAAAGACTGAAAGATGCTTCACCAAAATTTTAGATGCAAAAGACAGTGCTTCTTGCGGCTTAATGCGACCATCTGTTGTCACTTCTATGATTAGACGATCGAAATCTGTATCCTGACCTACTCGAGTTGCTTCAACAAAATAGTTCACAAGGCGAACAGGTGAAAATGCAGAATCCATCACAATTTCATCAACAATCTTGCTGTTGATGCGATGTCTCTCAGAAGGTACATAACCACGACCAATTGCAACTTTCAATTCGATGCGACGCGTCATCGGTTTTGTAACTGTAAAAATTGGCAATTGAGGATTAACCACTTCAAAATCTGCTGTGTCAATGATATCACCTAAAGTGATCACTCTCTGACCAGCTTTAGCTAGATCTGATTCAGTAACTTCAAGCATTTTTGTAACAATCTTCTGATCACGAACGCGAGGCACATCTTCAAAAGATAGACGACGCAATAGCGCACCCTTCAGATTCAAAATTATGTTAGTTACATCTTCTTTGATGCCTTCGATGGCCATGTATTCATGCTGAACTCCTTCCATATAGAAGGAAATCACTGCAGGAGCTTCAATAGCTGTAAGCATCAAACGTCTTAGTGCATTTCCCACTGTGTGGCCGAAACCGCGCTCGAATGGCTCAGCGACAAAGCGGGCAAATGTATCAACAGATCCCTTATGCTCAGTTTTGATCGCTTCAGGCATCTCAAATTTATCATATAGTAGTGCTGGCATTTACTGATTCTCCTTAAACTCTGCGGCGCTTTTTTGGTCGGCAGCCATTGTGTGGAACTGGTGTCCTGTCTCTAATAATTGTAACTGCAAGACCACTGCTGATCACGCCGCGGACAGCAGACTCACGTCCTGCGCCAGGCCCTTTCAGGTTCACTTCAACCTCTTTCATTCCAACAGCTATAGCCAATTTCGCAGCATCTTGAGCTGCCATTGTTGCTGCGAAAGCTGAAGATTTACGCGAGCCTGTTTGCCCTACTTTTCCGGCTGTTGCCCATGAAATGACGTTGCCTGCAGGATCGGTGATGGTCACATTAGTATTGTTGAATGACGCATTGACATGAACGATACCAACTGGAACATTACGGTTCTGACGCTTACGCGTCTTAACTTTCGCTCCCTTCTTTACTTGTGCTTGCTGCTTTGCCAAGAGAGTCTCTCCTATCTCAAATTATTTTTTCTTGCCCGCCATGG
>CAZXQV010000163.1:0-3040 GCA_964643195.1 uncultured bacterium
GTCGCTTCAGATCAGCCAACGCCTAAACAGGTCCAGATCTTTGATGTGGTCCGAACAGCCCAAAGGAAAGCTTTTGAATTTTTAGAAAAAAAATTAGCTGCTAAAGAGGTGGTCAGAGGTTTTGAAATCGATGATATCTGCCGCGCTTCTGTGAAAGAAGCAGGCTTTAGTCAGTTTTTTACTCATAGGACTGGCCATAATATCGGCATCGATACCCATGGCGCTGGAGCCCACCTCGATAATCTGGAAACATCGGACAGGCGAAAAATTTTGCCCAGTACCTGCTTTTCAATCGAGCCAGGCATCTATCTTCCTGGCGAATTTGGCGTTCGTTTGGAGCATGATGTGTTGATTTCACAAGATGGAATCCCACAGATTACAGGTGGTCTGGAAGAAAGTATTTTGTGCTTGTTGTGATCAATGCTATACTCCCTTCGCTATGCAAAAAAAAGGAACACTTTTAGGCGCCACATTATTAGTGGCAGGCACTTGCATCGGGGGTGGCATGCTAGCTTTCCCCGTTGCCACTGGGCAGGCGGGCTTTATCCCTTCTATCGCTTTAATGCTTTTGGGTTGGGCCTTCATGACAATCACCGCTCTCTTTCTGACAGAGGTGAACCTCTGGATGGAACCAGGAGTACACGTCATCACAATGGCTTCACGTCTTCTCGGTTTTTGGGGTAAGGCTGTTGCTTGGTTGCTCTTTCTCTTTATCTCATATGCCTCGCTCGTTGCCTACACCGCTGGAGGAGGTGAACTCTTTGGAGACTTCTTGCGCCTTTTCATGCCGATTTCTAATTTCTGGGCTTCCATCCTCTTTGTCCTAATCTTTGGTTTCATCGTCTATCTAGGAAATATTGTGATCGGTCGCATCAATACCATCTTGATGGTTGGCTTGATCGCAACCTATATCTTTTTAATTTTATTCGGATTGAAGGCGATCGATATCCAAAATTGGCTACGAAAAGAGTGGTCTGGAGCTTTCGTCGCGATGCCCCTTTTGCTTGCGATTTTTAGCTTCCAAACGATTCTTCCAAGTTTAACGATCTATTTAAACCAAGATGGTAGATTGCTCAGGCGTTGTGTCATCTATGGGACAACCATAGCGTTGATTGTGTATCTCATCTGGCAAGCTGTCATATTGGGAGCTCTAAATTGGGATAACGGCTTAGAAGAGAGCCTTTTGCAAGGTAAGCCTGTCACACAATTTTTGGGTAATGGAACGGGAAGTGTTGTTTTGGGAGTCATCGCAGATGGATTTGCCTTCTTTGCTTTAACGACCAGTTTTCTCGGGATTGGGATGGGATTATTTGATTTTCTAGCTGATGGTCTTAAAATTCCAAAAGTGCGCTGGGGGGCAGTTCTGCTTGGAATCTTGATTGTAGTCCCCACTCTGCTTTTCGCTCTCAATGTTAAACAGATTTTTCTGCTGGCTTTGGATATGTCGGGAGGTGTTGGTGATACAATTCTGAATGCTTTTTTACCTGCTCTGATGCTCTGGATTGGACGCTATCGCCGTGGTTATCAGTCAGAAGTAAAAATTTTTGGTGGAAGGCCTTTGATTTTACTTGTGATGTGCTATGCTCTCTTTGTCTTTGCTTTTGAGATTTTGGGCAAGTTTGGAGTTGTGAAAAGTTTGGGAGGTTAGATGGGTTTTTTTAGCAAACTTTTTAAAAAACAGAAGGTAATAGAAGATCGCTCACACTTGCGCCTTCTCTATTTGCTTCAGAAAAATGGCCGTTTAGTGGACTTTTTGCAAGAAGATATCTCAAACTTTTCTGATGCAGAGGTGGGAGCTTGTGTGCGTAAAATCCATGAAGAATCGCGGAAATGTTTAGAAGAGTGTTTGAGACTTCGCCCTCTTTTCTCTGAAGCTGAAGGGAGTGAAGTGACTCTGCCGGAAGGTTATGATAAGGGCCATGTGAGAGTGGTGGGTAAAGTAAAGGGAGCTCCTCCTTATAAAGGGGTTTTGCTTCATAAGGGGTGGAAAGCTGAGCAAGCTCACCTCGAAGGTATCGGCAGCCTAGTTGTCTGTCCTGCTGAGGTAGAAATCCGATGACCTATATCGTGGGAATTGACCTCGGCACTACAAATTCCTGTTTGGCCTACCAAAAGTCTGGAGAAGAGCATGTTCGCCAATTCTCAATCAAACAAAAAGTTGAACAAGATGTTGAAGGTGAGCAGTTTACTCTTCCTTCGTTTTATCTTTTCCCCCCCGGTGAGAAGCCGACTGTTGGCCAGTTTGCAAAGAGTCGGGGAGAAGAATTGCCAGATAGAGTGGTGGCAAGTGCAAAATCTTGGCTGAGTCATAGTGGTGTTGATAGAAGATCGGCATTCTTGCCTCTTAATCATGAGGAAAAGATCAGCCCAGTTGAAACATTAGCAGCCTTTCTTTCTCATTTGAAAGGGGGATGGGAGGCAGAAATGCCGCCTTTGAAAGAGCAGAGAGTGTTGATTACCGTTCCAGCTTCTTTTGATCCCGATGCCCGTGCTCTTGTACAGGAAGCTGCACGCATCGCTGATTATCCCGAAATAGTGCTCCTCGAAGAACCCCTTGCAGCTTTCTATGCCTGGCTTGGTAAAGTAGGAGAGAAGTGGCGCGATTATATTCATGTTGGGGAGTGTGTCCTTGTAGTTGACATCGGTGGGGGTACTACTGACTTCACCTTGATTAAGGTGGATGAAGAGCGAGGTAATCTCATCTTACGCCGAGAAGCCGTCGGTCAGCATCTATTATTGGGTGGCGACAATTTAGACCATGCGCTTGCCCATTATGTGCAGCAGAAGGCGGGACGCTCATTGCCTATGCAAGCGCTTGTGCATAGCTGCCGCCAAGCTAAAGAAGAGCTTTTGAGTGGCATGAAAGAGACAGATGTGACTGTTTTGGGACGCGGGTCTAGCTTGATCGGTGGCATGACTAAGACGGTTTTGGCCCAGGAAGAGGTCCAAAAGCTTTTGCTTAATGGTTTTTTTCCTGAAGTGGATATTGATTGCCCAGTCGAATCGGATATATCTGTCCGCTTGTTCCATATCACGTCCT
>CAZXQV010000164.1:0-1615 GCA_964643195.1 uncultured bacterium
TTCGGTGATGCGTTTGCTATTGCGGAGTCGATTCGCAATCAAATCCCAAGCTGCTGCGACTGCACCTTCCACAACTTTTGCAGCCTCCAGGTGGGATTCAACTTGCTCGGCATTTAAGACACTTGTGAAGTGTTGCAGAAGATCGGCGGAACTGACCACTTCTACAAATTGACGCACCATATCGAGAGTTCCGCCATCGACATTGGAAACATAGGGGTTAGCACCATCTGGGCTATACTCCATTGCCACCTTTGCAGATCCCTGAAGAGAGCGACCTAAAGCTTTCTTTAACTCCTCAAGTGATAGATAAAACTCCCGCTTCCCCGGGAGATATTCTAAATTCTCCCCTTCGATTTTATGTGCAATCAAGGTCGCTTCACCCTGCTTGGGAATCCAATAAAAGAGCCGTCTTGTGATAACGAGATGATTCGGAATCGAGAGAATTTGACTTACAAAACGATTAGACCCATGATTATCAAAGAGTAACCACCCATCGATTTCATATTCACGTAGGCGTTCTTGAATGACACTGATCTCCATGGCTTCATAGTGCGGTGAAATTCATTTTCAAAAAAGAAAAAAATCGAATTTTGATCTTTTCTGCAGTTGCTGTTCATGAGGTTCCAGGCGCTTTGCCCTTGATTCAGGATGTGAGAGCAGCAGGACTAGAAATCGGCATCCTATCGAATGTAACTGAGGAGATTGCAGAGAATGGATAGTTTAAGGAAAAAAGCTGAAACTCTTTCCTAAAATGGGTCATATGCTGTTTAATCGCGAATTGGAGAGAGAGTTCATTCAAACGCTCCAAACCTTTTTGAGAAAATATGGAACATAAGACTGTAGAGAAAAAAGAGACTCACTTTATTGGAATTACAGTGAAGATTGAAAGACCAGAAGAGGCTTCTTTTTTGATAGGAGCTCTTTGGGACAAGTTTTATCGTGAGCATATTTTTGCTTCGATTCCAAATGCTGTAAATGAAGATTTTTTTGGAATCTATTTTGATTATGCAGGAGATCATACAAAGCCCTATACGATGATGGCTGGCTGCGAAGTCTCAACTCTTGCTGATCTACCAGAGGGAATGAAGGGTGTGACAGCGCCTGCTGGCAACTATGCTTATTTTCCTGTGATCGGCATCTTCCCTGACAACTTGATTAATAAGTGGAAAGAGGTTTGGAAAAGCGATTTGAAAAGAAGTTTTGAGGTAGACTTTGAGCAGTATGGCCCCAAATTCCGCACAGCACCTCCCCAAGTTGATCTCTACATAGGACTTAGAAATGAAAAAACTTGATATTCAGTTTTTGATTGTCTATACTCATCTTGAATAAAGAGTTTTCTTTTAAAGAAATTCTTCATTACTCTTCAGCCAGACGACTAGACATAAAGGAGTTATCATTCGAGAAATGCCGGAATCTTGAGAATCATCCGATCCTCTAGTTCTTAATCACTAAACGGTCGAACAGGTCTTGACTAACGAAGCAAAACATTTCCAACAAGCCCCGATGATGCAAGGCGAAAAAGCGATCAGAAGAACCCCTCCTGCTCCACTCAGGAATCCGATTCCCGCTGTTCTTGACAGACAACCGATACGGCCTTGCAATGAAAGCGAACCTA
>CAZXQV010000164.1:1715-3038 GCA_964643195.1 uncultured bacterium
ATTCCCGCTGTTCTTGACAGACAACCGATACGGCCTTGCAATGAAAGCGAACCTACAGTTATCAAAGCGATCATCGCTAATACATCAAAAATCAATCCGGAGAACACCAAGTTTGCGGCTCTTTCTTGACCTTGTGTATTCGTTCTAGCCCGACAGAGCTTGTTTTCATCTATACACTCCAAAATGAGAGCCGAAGCGCAAATTCCAAACGTCATATACAACTCTCTGCACCGTTTTATAAAGCAATTATAAAAAATTGACAATTAAAATGCTACGTCTAATTTTTTATTGTCTGGAGCAAAACCGATGCTGCAATAATGCGCGTATTGAGGGAGCTCTCCTTCAACCTTTCTAGCAAGAAAGGAATCGCCCCTTTATTCCCTATACGTCCTAGTGATTCTAAAATTTTTATTTGAGTCATCCGGTCGCTATTCTCATACTCTGCCATCAGTGTCGGCAGAGCACTCACATCCCGCCCCCAGGAAGCAAGAGCCAGAGCTGCCTCTAAACGCACCTCTTTCTCCTCATCATTCAGTAGCTCTCTTACAAGGCCGAGAGCCGACTCATCGCCCTCACCCAATAACTTTTCAGCTGCAAGCCCTGTCACTCCCCAGTGCCTCTCTTTCAAAAACTTCTTAATACAATCCTGAGCGCCCTCGTACTCAAGAATCGCAAGAAGATTGAGAAGCTCCAGTCTAGTGGTCTGGTTGACGACTTCCGGATAATTGGGAATCTCTGGTTTATGAGAAACGGAACTCTCACAGATCGGTCTGAAAAGTCCATCGTCTACCATCCACTTTTCATTCTGCGTCGCCAGAGCAGAAGCGAGTGTTATGCACGCTTTATCGCAATTCTCCCTCTGTCCAATCAGCGCGATCGCCAAGTTGGCTTTTACGAAGGGATCTTCTACTTTATCGATCATCTCTTTAGCCAGTTTGAGACCAAAAGGGCCTGATTTCGCAACGCTTGCCGCCGCCATAGCAGCTACTTCTCGATTCGGGTCGAGTAGCCAATGTGTCAGCGCTTCTTCCCCAATGGCATTTTTCTGAATCAGCAACGCCCATGCAGCCGTGATTCCAATCATCGGCTCTCTTGCGTAAGCCAATCTTCCCAAATAAAAAGCAGCAGGGCGCCCCTTGAGCTGATCGATTCTGAGAAGGCCAATCGCATGGATAGCCGCTGCTGCAACTTCTGGATGTGGGTCTTGCATCAAAGTTGCTAGCATGGAAGCATGTTCTTTAAGCTGAAACTTAGCGATGCACTCACAGGCTAGAAGACGGAGAGGGGCACGCTTGCTTTCTACAAGACTCAATAGTTGCTCTT
>CAZXQV010000165.1:0-3010 GCA_964643195.1 uncultured bacterium
TGAATGTGACTGGTGTCCCAGCCGATACTCCCCTAGTATCTTCAAAAACTTGAAGTTTGACCTCCTCACCGACGATTTCGATCACTTCCGCTTTGAGATGGGCATCTCCGACCTGTACGAAACCAACCTCTCCTTGCCGCACATCGCCTTCAAATTTTACCTGCAATAAGTTTCCAAAAGCCCGAACAGTTACACCTTTGCTCATTTCACTCCCTCTTGAATCTTATCGATTACAGCGATTCCTTTCTGTACATTAAGCTCTTGCCATCTTTCTACCAAAATCAGACGAGCGATATAGTTTAAAATGCGGTCGATCGTAAATAGTTCCTCTCCCCACCTCTCGACAATCTCACTAAATTGATAGGAATAGAGAGCCTTATGTAGTTCTAAAGGATTTTGACCGTGATTTTCAAAAATCAGACGCAGCTCTTTATATTCAAAGGGAGGCTCATACAGCGGAGCGTCCTTTTGAGCTAAAATTTGTGCGACGATGGGATCAGCGGCATCTTCAAATTGCAACTCATGAGCAACATCTCTATGAAGTTTTTTTGCTCGAAATCCAACAAGCACAAGCTGTAACTCCCTCTGAAAAGCAAAATATTCTTTCAAAAACCCTTTTTGAGAGGCCACTTCGTCGGCAAAGTAATCAACCAATAATTGTGAGAAGTGAGCCATTCTCGCTGCCTTATCTTGATACTTATCTAGATAAGCAATCAGATAGTCGGGAAACGGTTCAGAGTCGCTCCAACCTTCCTCATGCAACGCAAGTTCGATCTCAGCTTTAGAAAGATTACCGCGAGGATCGAGCAATTCTCCGATCCAAAATGCGCGAAAATTCTCGACATCAATCATCCTCAGGAGCCTGCGCACCTTTGCCAAATCTTCTAATGACAGATTGACAAGCAGAAGCTCTTTGAGTTGATCCATTCCAAGTGCTGGAACATGCCCAATCTCAAGCTGCGGTAAATAGGCTACTAAAAAATAATATTCTTTCATCCTTCTGCAAATAAGAGCTTTCGAAAATCTTTTCGAATATAACGTCCGATAAGCTCTTTCAAAGCTTCATTTGAAATATCCAGAATCATTTTGCGATCATGGAGCTTCAACTGAATACCCCCAATGAACTCTCCAACTAAAACATCCTTCTCTTTTAGTTTTGCAATCACTTGTTGACCCAGAGCTACCAATAGCTCCTCTTTGGGTACATGATTGCCAATATAGCCTGAAAAATCAGCACTAGTACCCTCTTTCTCTACAGCAGAGACAAGTGCTCGCAAGATTTCGGCTTGCAATTTTGGATCCACTGTCAGTTTGGCAACAAAGCTCTCTAACTCGCCCGCAAACAATTTATTTTCTATATCCTGACGCAGCGCTTCTAACCCCAACTTGCAGGCGGAAGCGAGATTGGAATCAAAAACTTTTTTCTCTTCTTGGATTTTTTGCTGCGCCTCTTCTTGTAGAGTTTTGGCTCGCTCTTCAGCATCGCGAATAATCAAACGCGCTTTCTCTTCAGCCTTTTGAAGAATGTCTTGAGCCTCGGCTTTTGCCGGATCGAGAGTCTCGTTCTTCAACAAATCACATATTTTTCTGATTTTATCTTTGCCAGTTTGTAGCTGATCCATTATTCTCCGCCCAAGTAGACTAAAAGCGTGAGTTTCTCAGAGAGACTTTTATAAATCAAGGCCGGCGTAAATTTTCTACAGCTGGTCTAAATCTCATAGGAAGAATAGCCATGTTGCTTAAAAGCTTTATTGCACTGTTTATGATGACACTACCAATTTTTGCGACCGAATTTCATCTCGCCATTCCACCTGGATGGGATTGTGTGACAGATCAATCGCAACTACCTAAAAAAGTACAACTTATAGCAATTAGTCCAACAAAAACTAAATTTACACCTTCAATCAATGTGGCTTCTGAAGAAACCGATCAGTCACTTGCCGATTATGTTGACACGGCAAAATTGTATCATGAGAGTGAAGGTGAGACTCATGTAACTAAGCTAGGACAGATACCGACTCGCGCCGGCCAAGCGCAACTACTTCAAATTGATCGTAGGACGGATTTTGGCACGGTCAGATTTCTTCAAGCGGCTGTTATTAAGGGCGATGTAGCTTATGTTGTGACAGCAACTTGTTTAAGAGATGAGTTCGCTACATATTGCAGCAATTTTTTTGATGCGATTAAATCCTTTGAAGTGATTCCTTAAAGTGGCATAAAATTTGCTGCTTTGCCTTTGTTATTTAAAAATAAGGTGATAAAGTGTTATCAAGACTAAGTTCCATTTTATTTGCATGCATTCTAATAACCTCGACTGTTTTTGGAGCCGATGATCAAGAGGTTGTTTATTCAGAGCAGCTCTATTCTGCTCCTGTCCAGGGCGTACGAACAAGCGTGAGTCCTTTGGTTTTTGCCACAGCAATAGGCGCCATTGTTGGGGTTTCAGCGATTATTTTGAGTACCTCAGATGGTGCTTCAAGCCATTTCTTTCACAACGATTGAGCTATAGCTAAATCAGCACAAAATTGCACTGTTTTACCCACGCAAAAGTCTTGCGACTGAACGATCCTAAATGACGCCATGTTTTTAACATTGGGTAATTTAGGATCGTTCAGACCCGAGAGCTTTGGCGCGGTCAAACACTGCAATTTTGTACTGATTCAGCTATATAGCTGGCATGTCACTTGCTTCCTAAGAGGAAAAGAGTGAACAATGTTTCAGAAATTACATCCTATCTTTTTTGTATTACTGCTTGTCACTTCACAACCACTTATCGACGATTTAGAAGTGGTTTATTCAAGTGAGCTTACCTCTACTTCGATTCAAAGCTTGAGAAGACTTACCCCTCAAGTTTTTCTAACTTCAATGGGTACTGTTGGGGGAATAGCGGCTATCATAGCGAATCGATCTCAAAAGTATAGGCTTACAGTGGATTAAAATTTAAATTGGATGAATGCGCTCAGAACCTTGGCTATTGTAAATCAGAATACCCCTCTAGGAAAAAGCGTTG
>CAZXQV010000166.1:0-2991 GCA_964643195.1 uncultured bacterium
AGAAAGAGGACGATCACTGATTGCATAAAACAGCATGGCACTATAAAGTAGGCTACCAGCAAAATAATTTCATGAAGAAAAAAGAAACGACAGAACCAGCAGACGACTTCCAAGAGAAAATGGATGAGCTCGTCCTTCACGCGAAAGAACAAGGCTTCATCACCTATGAGGAGATCAATGAAAGACTCCCGATGAGTTTCGATTCTCCTGAGCAGATCGATCAAGTGTTGATTTTTCTATCCGGCATGGATGTCCAGGTACTCAATCAAGCAGAGGTTGAGCGGCAGAAAGAGAAGAAGAAAGAGGCTAAGGAACTCGAAGGGATTGTTAGGAAGGCTGAGGGCACCCCGGACGACCCAGTGCGCATGTACCTCAAAGAGATGGGGTCAGTCCCCCTGCTGACTCGCGAGGAAGAAGTTGAAATCAGCAAGCGGATTGAGAAGGCTCAATGGCAAGTCGAGCGGATTATCATGCGTTTTCGTTATTCCGCGCGTGAGGCGATTTCAATTATTGCCAGTATTACCGGAGGTAAAGACCGTTTTGACAAGGTGATCGCTGAAAAAGAGATTGAAGATAAGCAGGCTTATCTTGAACTCCTGCCCCGTCTAGCTGAGCTTTTAAAAAATGAGGATCATCAGCTCGAGTCCTATCTTATAGCTTTGCGCAATCCTAAAATTAAGAAAGATGAGAATGCACGCCTCAATGATGAGATTGAGAAGAGCCGCATCCGCACTCAGGCCTATCTTCGTCGTTTCCGAGCGCGCCACAATATTACTGAAGATTTTGCTGAGGTGGTCTTCCGTGCTTACGATCGTTTCTTGGCTCTAGAAAAAGATATCAATGATTTAGCTGGCCGTGCGGAACGCAACAAGTTTGCAGCAGCCAAGCTTCTGGCAGCTAAGCGAAAACTCGAAAAAAGAGAGATTGCTGCTGGTCGGACTCTTGAAGAGTTCAAGAAAGATGTGCGTATGCTTCAGCGCTGGATGGACAAGAGCCAAGAGGCCAAGCGCGAGATGGTGGAATCCAACTTGCGTCTTGTGATCTCTATTGCTAAAAAGTATACAAACCGCGGCCTCTCTTTCTTGGATTTGATTCAAGAAGGCAATATGGGGCTGATGAAAGCGGTTGAAAAATTTGAGTACCGCCGCGGTTATAAATTCTCTACTTATGCCACATGGTGGATCCGCCAGGCTGTCACACGTGCTATTGCGGATCAGGCTAGAACGATTCGTATTCCGGTTCACATGATTGAGACGATCAACAAAGTTCTTCGTGGAGCGAAGAAGTTGATGATGGAAACAGGTCGTGAGCCGACGCCTGAGGAGTTGGCAGTAGAGCTCGGCATCACTGCTGAGCGTGTGCGCGAGATTTACAAGATAGCGCAGCATCCGATCTCTCTCCAAGCCGAGGTCGGTGAGGGTGGCGAGAGTCAATTTGGTGATTTCCTAGAGGACACTGGGGTGGAGTCGCCTGCAGAGGCGACGGGCTATACGATTCTAAAAGACAAGATGAACGAGGTGCTGACAACATTGACTGAGCGTGAGCGCATCGTTTTGATTCAGCGATTTGGGCTGCTTGATGGTAAGCCAAAGACTTTGGAAGAGGTGGGTGTAGCGTTTAATGTCACGCGTGAACGTATCCGCCAAATTGAGGCGAAGGCGCTACGCAAGATGCGCCATCCGATTCGCAGCAAGCAGCTCAAAGCCTTTCTCGATCTGCTTGAAAATGAATGAGACGATTCTCCAAAAAATAGCCGGCCATCTGCCCAACTTTGAAGAGCGCGAAGGGCAGGCTGAAATGCTAGAATGCTGCCA
This sequence comes from uncultured bacterium, assembly GCA_964643195.1. GTDB lineage: Bacteria > Chlamydiota > Chlamydiia > Chlamydiales > JAAKFR01 > JACKPM01. The sequence goes on from CAZXQV010000166.1 coordinate 1,815, forward strand.
AAATGCTTATGAAGAAGAGAGAACGCTCCTTGTAGAAGCAGGGACTGGCATTGGTAAAAGCATCGCTTATTTGGCTTGCGCGCTTACTTGGGAAGGTGAGCCGACAGTGATTGCTACTCACACAATTGCACTGCAAGAACAGCTTCTGAAAAAAGATATCCCTCTCCTCCTAAAAGCCCTCGATGTAAAAGCATCGGTTGCTCTGATGAAGGGCATGTCTAACTATCTCTGTATTAGAAAACTACACGATAGCGATGAGATGCCTAATGCTCTCCAAGAGTGGGCTCAAAAGACAGAAGAAGGGACACGCAGTGAGTATTCCTTCCCGAAAGAGTTGGCAGCAGATAGCGAGAGTTGTACACATGCGCGCTGTCCCCATTTCCAAGACTGCTTCTTTTTCAAAGCAAAAAAGAGAGCGGCTGAAGCTAAGATTGTGATTGCCAACCACCATTTGCTTTTTGCTGATCTTGCCATCCGGCATAGCTCAGACAACTATGAACAACCTTGTATCTTACCGGCATTCAACCGGTTAATTATTGATGAGGCGCATCATACAGAAGATGTTGCGACTGAATATTTTGCGGATAAGACGAGCCGGAGTAGTCTACTTCACTTACTCAGCATTGCTCTTGCAAAGCTGAACAAATTAGCCCGGAAGATTGATTTGAAAAGTGAGCTCACTCTGATGGTAGAAAAAAGAGATGTGGCTGAACTTGTGGAGGAACTTTTCAACAGACTTGAGAGTTTTCTTGGACAAGAGGAGAAGCGCAGAATCACAGATCTCCAAGACCCTTTTATTCTTGAGAATATTCAGCCTTTAGCGAAACAACTGGTAGAGCGAGGAGGCGCGTTTGTGGCCTCTCTTCTTTCTGTAGAAGCGCAAGAGCATCCAAACCTGATCGCGGATATCAAAGGTGTCTCCCAGCAGTTAGATCGTCACTTCTCGATTTTAAACAAATGCATTCTGAAAGAGTTAGATCCAGAGCATGTGCGGTGGATAGAAAAGAGTGGCCAGCTTGTACAGGCGCGACTGGAAGTGGCGTCTCTACTAAAGCAAGCTCTTTTCGACAAGCTTTCTACAGTGATTCTTTGTAGTGCGACTTTAGCTACAAACAATGATTTCAGTTTTGTCAAGAGTCGTGTGGGTATCGAGGAGGCGGAAGAGCGCAGTTTTGAA
>CAZXQV010000167.1:0-2987 GCA_964643195.1 uncultured bacterium
CCCATGCTCGATGGAGGACATCTTTTGAGCATTATTCTTGAAGCCATTTTCGGCTTTAAGGGGATCAAGGCCGCAATTGTGATTGGTTTGATTATCTCTGTGGGAATCAGCATTTTTTTCTTTGCAATGGGGATGTTTCTTGTCGGTGCGCTCTTTTTGATTCTCACTTTTGAGAGTTTTAGATCTCTGCGCTACTACCGCATTTTTAAAAATGAAGACCGCAATACGGATCTGCAAGCTTTGGTGAAGGGTGCTGATCTCGATATGGAGAATGGCAATAAACAGGCGGCGCTTGACAAACTAGAAAAGGTACGTTCTACCAATAAAGAGGGGATTCTCTATACATTGGCAACGCAGCAGCTGGCGGATATCTACCGCAAGGAGGAGCGCTATGATGAAGCGTACGAGCTGCTTTTGCCGATCCACGAAAGACTTTCTGGAGAAAACCTCTCTAGCTTCCAATTTTTGGCACACATGAATGGTGATTACAAGATGGTGACAGAGGTGGGTAGCAAGTGCTACCAAGACAATCCGTCCTACAACACGGCGCTTTTAAATGCGATTGCTTACGCAGCGCTTGAGAAGGCTGAGCCTGCGTGTGGGTGGCTTGACTGCGCTCTGCGTGAAGGGCTGCCAAGCCTGAGCGATGCGCTCTCTCATCCTGAGTTTGACGCGATTCGTGAAGATCCACGCTTTCAGAGATTTCTTAAAAACTAAGCAACTAATCGATTATTGGGCTCTCCTCTTTCGGATGACATCATCAACGAGCTTTTTTGTAATCGTTGCTTTTATCCCTAATTTGGCTGAAGCATCTTTTATGTTCTTTACAATACTTGCTTCAAAAGCCTTGAGAACTGTATAGCGAGTACGCAATTTTTCGTTTTTTAGCAATTTAAGGGCAATTCTATATTTTTCTCTGCGGATCGCCCCCAGGAGTTTCTTAGCCCTATCAATCGCTTTTTGTTGTTCCTGCTTGTCAGATAATTCTGCCTGCGTCTCATTTAAACGCGCGCGAAGATTAGCGATTTTTGCTTTATCTTCAGCAGTTATTGGAGATCCCGAAATGATTGCTGCTCCGAAAATGGCATTCAATTGATTGCGTAATCTTGTAAGCTCACCTTGTAAATGGCTCATCACATCACCATCTAACTGGTCGATGCATTCATCTAAAATGTTGCTCGCGGTATAAGGCTGAGGCGTTTGTTCAGGACTATTTGAGTCTGTTGAATGCGTTATCAAATGAGTTAAAACATTAGGTTCGAGGAAGGGCATATTAGGATGTACTAAGATACGGTCATTCAAGACTCTAAGAGTGCTATCTGGATCCATATTTCCGACAGGAATTAGCTGAAAGCGTTTGGCCAAAGCTTTATTTGGAGCAATATGCTTTTCAAACTCCTCCGTTGTTGTAATGCCGATTACATGTTTAAAAGGACCGCCTTGGTCAAATGCAGTTTTCATCTGCTCAGGAAATGATTCTTTTGACATTGCACTATGTATTTCATCAAGGCACAAGATAACCAGGTCCATATTCTCACCTAAACTATCAGCAATCGAAGCTAGGGGGTTACTTGTTCCTCCCATCAGTGTAGACGCTTCATGCGCTGCTAAGTCAGCCGTATTCCAATAAAAAACGATCTTTCCCTTTAGCTCAGGATACTCACCTCTGTTCACTTTTTCTACAAAGGATTCAAAGGCTTGCGTTTTACCTGTTCTAGAAGGCCCTATCAACATAGCATGCTTCCCACTTTTCAAAGCATTATAGAGCTGATCACAGATATCTTGACGTGCATCAGATGATTTGATTTTGTTCGCAATCGCTTTATTGGTTAGATTGATGCTGTTACATGGCAATTTAGAAGGAATCGGTTTGATGAAAGGCCATATAATGCTCAAGAAGGTCAGCCCAGCAAGAGAAGAGCCAATGATGATCCCAGCCATTTTTACCCCAACTGTTGGGATCAATATGGAGGCTAAGATTTGCAGTATACTGACAAGCATGAGGATTTTTTGTGCTTTAATGCTCGCTTGCATACTATTTTCTGTCGGTATAACAAGATCACCAATGCCAATCGCTCCAATCAGATTATCAGCCACTGCAACAAGACCCTTGACTGCTTTTGAGCAGTGTTGTGTGAGTGGAGTGCTTTCCTTGGATTCGGTGACACGGAGATAATATTTAGCTTCCTCTTCCGGGATGTAATCTTCAAGCTGAAGATCAAGGGATAGAGTAGAGAGTTTTTTTAGGACATTAAGGGGATCTACATTGGGATCATCGATCATCATCTGAGTAATCGGCTCTAATAAAGCATCAAGGTTGAGCTTAGCCTTACATCTAGAAATTAGAGAGCTATTGTGGCGGATCACAGCTTTTATCATTTCGTCATTGTCTTTGTAGTACTTACTTTTCAATCTCGTTGATTTGTAAGAAAGAATCGAAGCAGCTCCAAAAGGAAATAGAAGAAAAGAGGCAGCAACGATCCCTACGACAGCAGCTTTCACCGCTAGGTTTTTAGAAAAAAATGTTGAAATAGATTGACGGAGTTTCGCAATTTGCCAGTGGTGCATCCCGATAAAAACTGTTGCTGTGATAGCAGTGATTGTTAAAACGGTTAGACTAGCGATAAGGTAATAATTAGGTTTATTAATTGAGTTAATTTTGTTCATAAAAATATTATAACAAATTAATTACTTTTTAATCATTTATAAAATTAATATTATTACAACTTTTCCTTCTATATGAAAAATGTATGCATTTTGGCTGCTGGGGCTGATCGGAACTGCGTGGAATTGCAGCGCGCTCGCTCGCTGTGCTTTGAAGGGTCGGAGACAAAGAAATGGGTCTGCGCCCCAAACCCCGAGGATCCACTTTGCTTTGCAAGTGAGAGAGAGATAGGCTTGTCAGGGGCTTTTCCCCCCCGCGGCCCCCACTTGGGGCTGATCGGAACTGCGTGGAATTGCAGCGCGCTCGCTCGCTGTGCTTTGAA
>CAZXQV010000168.1:0-2947 GCA_964643195.1 uncultured bacterium
CAAACGCTGTTGGGACGATCCTTTTCACCTCATCAGGGATTCTTTCAATTTCTGTGATGGAACCATCAAAGTATTTCAGGTCATCCAGCATATCAGCGTCCCAAAGATTCAGAGCTTTCAATTTGCGCACTAAATGTTCATTGAGAATTGTGAATTCACCAGAGAGGTTAGATTTAACAAATAGATGCTTGTACATCGGCTCAACCGATTGAGTGACGCCTGAAATGTTCGCAATCGTCGCCGTCGGTGCAATCGCCATCGTGTTGCTATTGCGCATGCCATATTTCTCAATGGATTCACGTACTGGTGTCCAGTCGAGTTTGCACTCCGATTCAAAATCACAGAAGAGATCGCCTCGTTCCTTTCTGAGCAGTTGCAGAGTGTCGACAGGGAGAAAGCCGCGCTCCCATTTTGACCCTTTGTAGGTTGGATAAGTGCCACGCTCTTTAGCGAGTTCACTCGAAGCCAAAATAGCATAGTAGGAAATCAACTCCATGCTTTCATCAGCAAAACGCACAGCCTCGTGACTTGCATAGCTGATATTCAACATGTAGAGCGCATCTTGGAAGCCCATGAGCCCAAGACCAATCGGACGGTGGCGTTGGTTGGCTTTTTTAGCTTCAGGAATGGGATAGAAGTTGATGTCAATGACGTTATCCAACATGCGAATCGCAGTACGAATCGTTGAAGCGAGCTTCTTGCGATCCAGACCATTCTCTGTCATGTGAGCTGCCAAATTGAGTGAGCCGATGTTGCAAACAGCGACCTCATCGAGAGAAGTATTGAGTAGAATCTCTGTGCAGAGATTAGAGCTATGAACCACACCAACATGGTCTTGAGGAGAGCGTATGTTGGAAGGATCTTTGAAGGTGATCCAAGGATGGCCAGTCTCAAAGAGCATGCCTAGCATCTTCCGCCAAAGGATAACAGCATCGATGCGCTTGAAAAGTTTCAGCTTGCCGGTATCTGCCATTTTTTCATATTCGCAGTAACGCTCTTCAAAGGCCTGTCCGTACAGATCATGCAAATCAGGTACATCGCTTGGGCTAAAGAGTGTCCATGACTCATTTTGCATCACACGCTTCATGAAAAGATCGGGAATCCAGTTGGCTGTATTCATATCGTGCGTACGGCGTCTTTCATCACCCGTATTTTTCCGCAGTTCCAAAAAGTCTTCGATATCGAGATGCCATGTCTCTAAATAGGCACACATTGCCCCTTTGCGTTTTCCTCCTTGGTTGACAGCAACGGCTGTATCATTCGCTACTTTGAGGAAGGGGATCACACCCTGACTCTTTCCATTTGTGCCTTTGATTGTAGCTCCAGTCGCACGCACGTTTGTCCAGTCATTTCCCAAACCTCCTGCCCATTTTGAAAGCTGCGCATCATCAGCAACTACTTTGTAAATATGATGCAGATCATCCATCACAGTTGAGAGGTAGCAAGAGCTGAGTTGTGAGTGCATCGTCCCAGAATTGAAAAGGGTTGGTGTCCCAGATAGGTAGAGAAATTGCGACAAGATATTGTAGAACTCAATCGCACGCTTCTCTTTTTGTTTTCCTTCAGCGATGGCCAAGCCCATTGCGACCCGCATCCAGAAGATTTGAGGGGTCTCTAGACGGCGCTCTTCACTGTGGATAAAGTAGCGGTCATAGAGGTTTTGTAAACCTAAATAGGTGAATGTCAGATCTCGCTTCAAATCGACTGCATTTGCCAACTTGTCCAGGTCATAACTCAATAATTGTGGATCCAATCTCTCTAGTGAGACGCCCACTTTGAAGTAGTCTTTAAAATATTTTTTATGTATAGAGCGCAGCTTGGGATGAGCGGCAGAAATGCCCATTGTTTCGCGGTAGACCATGTCGAGCAATAGGTTAGATGCGACAAATGTGTAATTAGGCTCTTTTTCGATCTTCGCGCGTGCGGCCATGATATTGGCGGCGTCTACTTCATGTTCTTTGATGCCTTCATAGAAGTTCATAATCGAAGCTTCAACGACTTCCTCTATAGAGACGGTATCTTCATATCCTTTGCAGGCAAAGGAGATTTTTTTTTGGAGCAGTGAACGGCTCAACTTATAATTAGAACCATCTTTTGCGACTACTGTGAAGTAGTGTTCATTTTCATCATCTTCGACTTCTATCAGTTCGCCTTCTTCTTCACGCTCACGTTCTTCAGTTCTTAAAGAGCGATAGAGGATAAAGTCTTTAGCAACAGCATAGAAGCCCTCTTCCATCAAAGCTTCTTCAATTCTATCTTGGATCATTTCAACGCCAACAAGACCTCCCTTTTCAGAAGAGGTGACGACAAAATCGACTACTTTGTTAGTAATCATGTTGACTGCATTGATTGTTTCAAGGGGGGTGGGGCCAATGATTTCTAAAGTATCTCTAAAAGCGCGCTCTACTGCTGAGACAATCTTCATTGGATTGAAGCGTACAAACGATTTGCCATCGCGGCGGATAATTTTGATCGAACGGGGGGAATCTTTACGCAATTTCTTGTGCTTCTCTCTGTAGATGATGTAGTCACGCACAACATCGTGGCAATCAGTTTCCATCAGCTTTTTTTCTACGATATCTTGAATATCTTCGACTGTGAGTACATTTCCAGCAGAAGCGGATTCAAGTGCTTCATCTTCAACGAGATCGACGATTTTTTTAATGAGATAAACAAATTCTTCAGAAAGTGGTTCAGCTGGTGCGATTTTTTTCGTATCACGGAAGGCTGCTTCCAAAGCATTTGAGATCCGTTCGCGACGGAATGGCACAAGCCTTCCATCTCTTTTCGCAATTGTGTAGCCTTCACTTCTCTTATCAATCGTAGATGTCATATTCTCCTTTCTCCAATATTTCGCTTGCAAAAAAATCACCCAACTGAACCGGCGATGACTACCACAAGTTGTGTTTTGTGCTCGTCTTAAATACTATATATAGTACTTCGACTC
>CAZXQV010000169.1:0-2927 GCA_964643195.1 uncultured bacterium
CGTTGCTTGCAACGTAATAGTCGGTCAGTATTACGTTAGAAAAACACCAGAGTGGCCCTCTCGTGCTTTTTGTTTCGGAAGACATTGTTTACTCAGCTTTGAGCCACCCACTGTTATTGCTCCATCTCTAGTATAGTAAAGACGCGACGAGGGAAAGTGGGTGAGCTTAAGTGTGTGCGAATAAAAGAAACATCCGCTATCAGGCAATTATCCGTCTGATAGGGCAGCATACCAAAGCGTTGGCCGAATGAGTTGGAGCTCTCATTAGTTGCTTCAATGCCAATCTTTTTGAACATAAACTCGTCCGCTTTATCTACTAGGAATTGCAGAAAGCGTCGGCCATGTCCGCAACGTGGGGGCTCAAAGCTCATCCGCGCGATGACAAGCGTAGATTCAGGCCAGAAACTAACAGGGGCAGGGACGCGAAGATAAATATCGTAGTACTCGGATTGCGCATCAATCGTTGCATATGATGTTCCTTCATGACAATGGCAATTTGCTAGGCCGAATTGCTCACTCAAATAAACCCTGAGCTGATTACAAATCCTCTCGGGAACTTTTGCATCCAAAGACATCCGATTGACCTCTTTTCTATCACTCAAGAAGCTTACAGCAACTCACGGGCCTTTTCTCGGCATAAACGAAGTGCTTTAGAGCTAGGGCTCTCCCAACTGCTGAGTGTCACCAATCCCCAAAACAAATTGAAACTTAAAAAGATTGCCGCCCAACCAACGCTTCCTTTCATGCTTTTGTCGAGGAAAAACCCATACAGCATGAACAAAAATGCCCCAATGGTTGGAAGTGCATATATTTTCGTTGATGAAGATCCATCGCTTCCATAAGTTTCATTCGTTAGGTTTACGAACGCGGTTGCGTTAAAACCTTCCGGCATCTGAAACCCTGCAACGACAACAGTATCGCCTAAAGAAAAATGTGTTCTGGTGCTTGAGCGGAAAGAAACTGGTTTTCCATCAATGAGAAAACCAACCTGCCATTTTGTAGAAACGTACCCTTTGTCTCCAACATTAGTGGGAATGACGCATTCAGCCACTTCACTAACTGTGCCTGCACGAATTTCCATCTCTCATCACTCCGAATTTTTCTTTTTACTGTCTAAAAGGCTACCTTTGAACCTAACAACGCTTGTATGATTTTCCGTTAAACTTGATGTGGTCCCTATCGAGGTAGATGATCTTGAAAATTCGCTTTTGCGGCACTTCGGTAGGGTCTCGGCAACTGGTCTTCAAGGTGAGAGCAACGCTAGCAACCTGCACCGATTTGATCTCGCAGACCTCCTCGTAAATCACGAGAGCAAGGAACGGCTTTCGGTTGGTAAAATTGTCTTTATAGGCTGTATCTATTCTCATCAGCCCATCATCCATGTCACAATTATTATTTTCTCCCCACAAGCCAGAAAAAGAAGTGATGGATAGCTCCGGTTTTTTATCGTCAACAGCAAAAGCCGCAAAAGGCCATAGCAGAGCTATTCCAGTTATCTTCATTCCCCTGAACGTAATGCTCATAGCCAACATGCTCCCTGACTAAAAAACACTCTTGAAACTCAAGAATGACAAAGAAAATATCCTATGTCGCGCAAATAAAAAATCTGAATTTTCGATTATCCCAAAAATAGATCATTTGGGCTGTCTGCTCTTACAGAGGCGGACCCATGCCCAGAGATCTTCTTTCCCCGAGATATCAACTTTTACGCGAATTGATAAAAGCAGAGCGCAAGCGGAAAGGTATGTCACAAGCTGATGTGGCGAAGCATTTAGGCCGGCCTCAATCCTATGTGGCTGATTTCGAACGCCGTGAGCGACGGATTGATGTGATTGAGTTTCTGGCGTTAGCAGAGGCTATAGGGTTTGATCCCGCACAAATTTTGAAAAATGTATTAGCTCTAGCCCCTTGAGTGTTGACTGAGTAAGTTAGACTTACTTGGAGCGTTTATGAAATCTGAAGGAAAATGAAATGGAGCCGGGTATAGGATCTAGCGTTTCTTTTAAACTCCTGAGCTGGTTATCGAAAGGTGTCATATTCTGGGTTCCTCAAAGAGTTTCACGATGGTTGTTACTAGACGCATATGAGATATCGACATATTTTCATTGGCATCGGGAGTTTATAGAGGTTCCCTCGCGACCTTTAGGTGAGCATCTAGGTTATCGAATATTCAAAAATGAATATCTAAACAGAACGCGTCAGTATTCACCAACCATTGAAATATGTATTTTACCAAAACGTTTTTTTTGCAAAGGTAACTCTACTTGTGTCTGCGTTTAGTGATAAAATTTGCTACCAAAACGAGATCACATTCAGGAATGCGGAAGAGGGATTCTATAGGGCCACACTCCCCAGTATCCCACTTCAATACCTAAAAGAAGAGAATGGTACGATCTATGCTGAGTACGATTATATACGTATTGAATTACTTGAACTGATTGATCAAAATGGTATCGAAATTCCTGTAGGTAATCACGCGCCTAACGTTTTCTGTCCGCTAGATCATTTAGAAGTTATCCTTGGGAGAGAGCGTAGTTATGTCGAGAAATGGGGGCGCGTTTTCAATCTACAGTTTATCGAAATGGCGATAACTGAGGAGCTTGTTCGTATCCATGCTTGGCGCTTCAATCAGTCAATTTTCGTGCGTAAACTAACTGCTCTGCTTCAAAAACGCTGGGTGGGTCGGCTTCTTTTCTGGCGCAAAAATATCATCAACGCCAAACTTCTATACAAGGAGTTAGAAGAGCACGTAAAAACCTATAAAGCCCACAGAGTAAGGCACTGAACGAAAATTTAACCATACCTCACATGCAGTAATTCTGCTATTTTTCTCATATCTCCCGACAGTGCTCGATATTGGTCTAATAGGAACAAAATCTCCCGGAAAACAACCTCTGGATCTAGCCCCTTCTCAAGTTTATCATGTA
>CAZXQV010000170.1:0-2814 GCA_964643195.1 uncultured bacterium
ATCTCGCGCTCAGCAGAGGTGGTGAAAGAGTATCCTCGTTCGGTCAAAATTTTCATGAGATGATCGGTAAGATCACGCCCAGCGAGGTCGAGTCTGAGAATCGCGTGAGGAATGGCGTAGCCTTCATAGATCGGGACAGTATGAGTGACACCATCTCCAGAGTCGAGCACGATACCAGTTGTTCTCCCAGAAGCGTACAGAGAAAGCACGGCCTGAATAGCAACGTAAAACGCTGGCACATTAAAGGTCTCAAACATGATCTGAGTCATCTTTTCGCGGTTTCGCTTGGGGTTCAAAGGGGCTTCAGTGGACAGTACAGGGTGTTCCTCTGGTGCCACGCGCAACTCATTGTAGAATGTATGATGCCAGATCTTCTCCATATCATCCCAGTTGGTGACAATACCATGCTCGATCGGGTATTTGAGAGAAAGGATACCGCGCTTCGACTGAGCTTCGTCCCCAACGTATGAATCCTTTTGCCCCATACCAACCATGATTCCTTGATGACGGGGACGCCCGACAATAGAAGGAAAGACTGCACGAGGCGCGTCATCTCCAGCAATACCGGCTTTGCACATTCCCGACCCATTGTCAATCACAAGCGCTGCTAGTTCTTCCATTTATGCAACAAACACTGATGTTCTTGGCTGCTTATCAATGCTGCTCCCCCGGTCGCCTTGGATACGTATTTATACTGCCCCGTCAATTTCCCAAAAATAGAAACTAGTTTATTCTGTATTTTATTGGTCAGTTTCCAAAGATAAAGCTTTTCCCGCAGCCACATGTAGACTTTATTCGGGGACTCTCGAATATAAACCTTGAGGAAAGAGCTGAATCTTCGTAATCGATCTTCGTTCCGAATACATTGAGCATCGATTTTGAATCTATAGCCACTACGAGGCCATCTATGAACAATTAATATGAATAAACCTTCAAGTTTAAAGACTTCATCATGTTGTAGGATCTTTGAATCGGGCTTTATAACGAACTGAGACCCTGAGCAACCTTTTGTCACAACACTGATTCGTATGTAGTCTGCATTACTTTGGGTCTTTACATTCTTCAACCTTTTTAACGCATTAGATGTCTATTAATTAGGACGCCATATTTTACGATGGAAAATGGCAACTTCATGCAATAGTGATTTATTTGTTTTTCCTGTCAAGCCCTGCCGTAATATCTTTGAAAATGGACAGCTCTGAGGGTGTAAGAGCATCCTGAGCTTGGGTCTTAATAAAATTCAAAAGCGCCTCAGGAGCCCCGTTCAACGATTCTTTTGAGTAAAACATAACCCAACAATCAGAAAGATGTGAAAATTTTCTTATTGCGAGCTGCATAAAATAACGTGCCGTCGAAAAATCCTTTGTTTCGTAAAGATAATCAATAATATCTAAAAGCGGCAAGTGGTGTAAAGAGTCATCGACGCTTTTCATAAACAGCTCTTTAAGCGCTTTTTCTGCATGTATTTCAGTCAAAATTTTCACCACCAGAGCCAGTTTCGAGCTATCAAGGATATGTTTGCTTACAATACGAACGAAGCCAATTATCTTTCCATCTAACATTCCGATGAGAGTCCACTTCTTTTGGCTGTTAGGGACAAAATGGTCTCTACGCTTGTCAAGAAGTAAATATATGAGATCAAAAACAGAAGAGATGCTTGGGGGGTTTCTTTTGGTTTTTAATAATAAGCGCTCAAACTTTTTGAAAAAGCACGCATATTCAGGCTGAGACATGTATTTGTGACATACGGAGCGAAAGGCTTCGGTCATCAAGAGAAGGATGGCCCCGGTAAAATCTATTTATTAAGTATTAGATCATGCAATGCCAGATTACTTCACACTTTGCGGTGCCAACAATTATATTGTTTTCATCGGCAAAGGTAGCTGATGCTATTTTTTTGAATCTCAAAGAAGGTATCGCACAAACCCTACCATCTTCTTTGACGGCTCTAAAAGATCCTTTTGTCTTGTCATTCCACAAAAGAAATACTTCGCATTTTGAATTACCAATTAGATTACGGACAGGAACATGTAGCATACCAGCTTCATTGAACGACTCAATATTACTTGTTTTGTGAATGCTTACGCTTCCAGAGGAATAACCAACCACAGCTTTGTTCTTAGTCAAACAAAATGAAAGAGCCTGAGTTCCCTCCTGCAGAAGAATCTCTTTTAGATTCAAGGTCTTCAGATCAAGAGAAAAAAGGGTGTGCTTTGTAATACCAAGTATGTGATTGAATGACTTCTTAAATTTGAAGTCTACAATAGGCGTATTCAAGTGTAGTTGGAATAATTCTTGGCCACCATTTAAAGAGTAAAGAGAAATTGAACCATTTGATTTCAGGGCGGCCAGTTTATCGTCAGAGAGAATCTCAACATACTTCGTGTCTCTGATAGGTAATTCGGACCTAATGCTCATCTTTTTTGTATCGCGTATGATCACCGAATTTCTTGATAAAAAAACAGCAGACTCTCTATTAACAGATGAAAGAAGTGTGGTAGGCTTGAAATCAAGACTATTTTTAAAGGTGTTCAAAGAAGAGTTGTATTGAAGTAGTCCATTAGATCCGACCAAAAATAAACTTTTTGATGAGTGAAACAACTTCAGAGGTATTATAGGGGATCTTATTAAAGTGGGTTCAGTAGTCGACTTAAAATGTGGTTGAATATTACTTGAGATGTGGGTTTTTCCTAAATCATAACTAAAGGGGATAGTTGTTTGTATTTCGTCATCGGAGTCCGACCAAGCTGATTCCTTCGATAAATCCTTCTGAGGCTTGGTATCGATAAAGAAAAGAGAGTCCATGACCGGGGT
>CAZXQV010000171.1:0-2793 GCA_964643195.1 uncultured bacterium
GCTTGGCTGGGTTTGTCCGCAATTGAAATAGCAATCGCTGTATGCCTAATTTCTGTTGCTGCTTTGAGTTTTGGGTATGCTTGGAGCGCGGTACTAATCTGTTGTTCATCTCCAAACATCAAAAACCGCATGTGAGGATGGCGCTCCAAAGCAAGAGCTGCTCCTGGAACGACAACTGAAACCCCATGATCTCCGCCCATTGCGTCAAGCGAGATGCACACATTCTTTGCCATGTGTGAGCGCTACTTTCTTGTATTGCTGGAAGATTAAGTGTTGCGACACACTTAACTTCAAAAAAATCGATAAACTCTGCTAACGAAGTTTGATGCGATGATCAAGAACTGCTTTCATCCTTTTCTGAAACAGCTGCGCCTAGAATGACTGGAAAATCCTTAGGAAGGCTCAACACATCCTTAACCTGCTCAAATGAAATACCCGGTTTTCGTGGGTAAGGATCAAGCCCTAGAGCTAGAAATTCCAATGTTAACGCGCCAAGGTCAATTTTTCCCTCAGTAATTGGATCTGGCAAATCCTCAGATTCATCCGTAACATTTTGGTTGCGGCATCTGTCTCTATCAGCAAAAATGACTGAGACATCTTCTTTTACATGGCTCTCAAAAGCTTCAAGTGACACCACGCATATCGGCTGAACATTCGCATTAACAGTGCCAACAACTTTGATCCGTTCCGGCCGCCCTGTGAGCTTGTATTCTCCCACAAGCGACTGAATTCCAGCTAATCCGAATTCAGCAGCAATGAGCTCTCTCTCAGCTTCAGTAGCTTCAATTTTTATAGAAACACCACTTGGTTTGATCTGCAAAGCAGAAAAGGGTCTATACAGCAGGCTTTCTGCCTTCTTTGTCATTGTAAGTCTCCAATGTGTGCGACAGGAAGCGGAAATGAAATTCCTTTTTCAAGCAAAGCACTAAGATGAGAATCACGCATTATATCATCTGCGGTGAGAGCATAATGGCTCAAACGAGCAGCATCCACATCTTCACCGAAATAGTCTTTAAACAAGGCTTGCAATTGACCCTCGCGGCGCTGTTCAAGCGCTTCATCGTAGCTCATGGCTCGAGAGAGGTAGATTCCTGCCATTTCTTTCATTTTCTTGGGTACTTTATTATCACTAATTCCTAGCTCTCTTAAAACATCATCCAGTTGAGTGAAATAGTGATCGGTAAGATCTAGAGCCAGCTCCCCAGAAGGAGGTGGCCATTTTTGCATATGCCTAACAATGATAGACATATGCAAGGCTAGAGCTTCAAAACGCCCTTCCAAGGTATCAGGAATATTCAACTCAACAAATAAATCAGCTCTTAGCGCGGCAGCTGCAACAAACTGATAAAGTGTAGAAACGACTTGTTTATTGATTGATTTCTTTTTTAAAAAAGAAAACATAATAGGGTCTCTCCAATTATTTTTCGCCACCACACAATGCTTCAGCTCAAATGCCAATTGAGGCATCGTTTAAAGAGATAGCACCGATAGTTTCCTCCCGATCGTTGGTACCTTTGTGTACTGTCATCTCCCACGAGAGTTCCACCATCTTTCAGATTGGGAATTTTCTTGGAACGCTAATTCCTCTCTTTAAAACTTTTCATACATACAGTTTTATTTTTTTTACACTATGTTATTGTTAGCTGTGACACATTCCACAAACTTTGGTCTAAACGGTGGCAATGGTGTTGAACAACGCTTATAATAACGCAAGGTTGGTCCATCCTGAAGTTAAGGATGGTCTTGTTAAAAGTAGCAGGAAATACAGGATGACCTATCGTAATCGTTCCGCTCTCGTACGCTTGGCTGTTGCGGCCTTTATCGGGCTGTCTTTGGCTGGTTGTTCCAAGATGGGGGAGAGTTATCAGCGCGGATATATCCTTGATGAAACTGCTCTTGCCAGCGTCAAAAAAGGCATGAGCGCTGATCAAGTCTTACAGGTCCTTGGAACTCCATCCACAGTTTCAACAGTCGGCAATAAGACTTGGTATTATATCAGTCAGACATCTCATCGTAATGCGCAATTCTTACCTGAAAAAGTTGATGAACGGCGCGTCACAGCCGTTTATTTTAACTCTGCTATGCGAGTGGAAAAGGTCGCCCTCTACGGCTTGCAGGACGGTGTATTATTTGATTTTATCAGCCGCACAACACCTGCGGCAGGCGTTGAGCAAAATTTTGTCGGTCAACTCTTCAGAGGTCTGACGCGGTTCGACCCAATCACAAACTAGTTTTGTAAAAAAATGCCATGAAGCAGGTTATTATCTGCCTCATGGCATGCCTCACTATAATAAAATTTTATAAATATACGATCCTCGGCTTCATGTGTGGGGTGACGGCAAGATACTAACCTAGGCCCAAGACTCTTGATTGATCCAGAATATCCATCATAGCGGCGATACATGTGGCGGGAAAAGTATGAACGCATCTGTTATATCGCATTGAGATACGTCGCTAGTCCTTTATTTTTGCGAACCTATTTTTGATTTTGTACCGCTTAACAAAATAGTTCACAGACGACTTTTTAGCTTTAAATAAAATTTGAGCGACCTGCCATCCTTAGCACTAAAAACAAGACATATTGATTTAATCATTTACAAATCATCGTCAAAAGAAAATATTACCAAACAAATTCTATTTTTAGCAATACGTTAAATCTATAATACCAAATTAGCCCAGCCGCTCTTCTACCTGTGATAAATGTGGTGGCTTTGTGGTGACGCTGCAGTAAACGCCCAAAAGTTTGCGCAAGAACAAACAAATTCAAATATAAAGAACCTTATACCTTATAGT
>CAZXQV010000172.1:0-2764 GCA_964643195.1 uncultured bacterium
TGCGCCACATTGTCCTTCCCATAGGTTCGGACGGTGTAGTCAATCACATGACTTCTACCCCACATACAAATATCGACGTCGATATCGGGATAGGAAATCCGTTCAGGATTAATGAATCTTTCGAAAAATAAACCAAACCGGAGCGGTTCAATATCGGTGATGCCTATCAAGTAGAGAACGATTGATCCAGCTCCCGATCCACGACCTGGACCCACTGGAATTCCCTGACTCTTAGCCCAGTTAATGAAGTCCCACACGATCAGAAGATAATCACACATCCCCATTTTTGAGATTAGACCAAATTCATGTTCCAATCGACTCTTAACCGCTTCGATACCGCCAGCTTTTTCCAAACGCTCCACTGTATAACGCTTATCAATACCCTCTTGACAAAGCTTCAAAAGAAACTCAGCCGAAGCCTTTGAGCGCTCCTCAGCAGTAAACTGTTTTTCCCGCAAATCTGGTGGGATATAGACAGGGTAGTGCTTCGTTTTGAAATCGAGTTCGAGATGACATTTTTTTGCGATTTCCAAACTATTAGAAATCGCCTCGGGGAGATCTTCGAAAAGCTTAGCCATTTGCTCAGAAGTTTTGAAATAAACTTCTCGACTGGGATAGATACGCCTTTTGGGATTAGGCACACGCATTGTGGGGTTGCCTTGCTTGTCTCGCTCCCAGATTTCTACAGGTTCGCCTGACTGAATATTCAAAAGAATCTCATGCGCAAGCCAATCTTCTGGCTCAAGATAGTGAGTATCGTTTGTCGCAACAAGTGGAATACCTAATTTCTTAGAGGCGCTGATCAATGCCACATTGACACGCTCCTGTTTTTCAATAAAATCTTCGTAGTTTTGTGTGAGCCAAGACTCTGAAAAAGAAGGCTCTGCCATCTTGTGTCTTTGTAGCTCTAGATAGTAATCCTTACCAAAAAGATCGTGGTGCCATTTAATCTCGTCAAGAAGCGCTGCTTCACTTTTTAGGGCTGCTTCAGCGACTTGCGAAGAGAGGCAGGCAGAAAGACAGATCAAACCTTTCGAATACTTTTCCAGAACCTCTTTATCAATTCTAGGGTAGTAATAAAATCCTTCGACGTACCCAATCGAAGTCAATCGACATAGATTGTGGTAACCCTCATCATTTTTGGCGAGCAGTACAAGATGATAGGCATTCTTGATCCCAGGCCCTAAACGCTTCTTCTCGAAACGACTCTGAGGGGCCATGTAGACTTCGCAACCAATGATTGGTTTAACTCCTTCAGCCAAGCATGCTTTATAAAAATCAACAGCACCATGCATGTTGCCATGATCTGTCAGAGCGCAAGCCTCCATACCACAAAGCGCCGTCTTCTTAGCAATGCCCTTGACTGAGCAAGCAGCATCTAAGACAGAAAATTGGGAGTGAAGGTGAAGGGGAACCCACATATTATGGACCAATAGACCAAACGCAAGGTTTGGCCAAATGTAAATGTTTGCACTCTTTTGGCTAAGGCTATGAGTATAGAACTTCTAGCGCGGTGAAGCAACAGCTTCCTCATCTTCCACGCTGTTAGCGCTTTTGATATCGATTTTGCCAGCCCTTGCATTCCACATCGGCAGGAAGAGCAACATAGTAATTGCACCACAAGCGGCTAAGATCAAGAAGAATCCAGACCAACCAAAATTCTGCGCGATAGCTCCTAACGGATAGCCAGCCGAAGCTGCACCAAAATAGGCAAACCAACCAGCAAAACCACTCGCAGTCCCCGCTGCCTTTTTATGAGATAATTCAGCAGCGGCAAGCCCGATTAGCATCTGAGGGCCAAAGAGGAAGAAACCGAGCATAAAGAGAATGACAGAATCAACAAAAGCACTCGCCTGCGGCATCATCCAAAGAGCGATGACCGCAATCAACATACCGAGAGAAAAAATCGCATTCATAGGACCGCGACGTCCCGCAGTCAACTTGTCAGATAGCCATCCTGCCACCAACATACCACCTAAGCCCCCAATTTCAAAAAGAGCGACGCAGCCATTGGCTTTAATCATTGAATAACCCTTAGTCTCAATGAGGTAGAGAGCACTCCAGTCATTGATTGCCATCCGGACGACATAGACGAAAAAGCTGGCGATGGCGAGCATCCAAAGCCATTTGTTTGTGAGAACATAGTCAAAGAGAATTTGCTTGGTAGTCAATTCTCTCTCTTTTCCTATCTCATTTTCTTGCCCTTTATGGGTGTAGTCTTGGCGGAATTTTTCAATAGGAGGTAGTCCCAAAGATTGGGGAGTATCTCTCAAACGATTCATCAGGACAAAACCGGCAATGATACACATGCCCCCTGGGATAAACATAGCTGAGCGCCAACCCCAATACTGAGCGCAAATGCCAACAACAATGGGGATCAGAAATCCACCCACATTATGGGAAGTGCTCCAAAAACTCCACCAACGACCACGCTCTGACTGAGAGTACCAATGGGTCAGAAGACGGGCACATGGGGGCCACCCCCAGCCCTGAAACCAACCATTCAAACCCCAAAAGATGGCGAAAAGATAGAGCGAGGAGGCCATGCCAAAAAAAATGTTGAGAACACCCGTAATAATCAAACCAATCGCCATGAAAAAGCGCGGATTGGACTGATCCGACATGACACCGCTAAAAAATTTACTAAGACCATAAGTAATATAGAGCGTGCTTCCGAGGATACCAAGCTGAGCTTTGCTATAGCCCAGCTCTGCTATCAGAGCTGGCATCGCAAATGTAAAACTCTTTCGAGTAAAGTAGTAAA
>CAZXQV010000173.1:0-2748 GCA_964643195.1 uncultured bacterium
GTGATCACTACAAATATGGTGAGCCACTGAAGTCTGAAGTTCCACCGCGTGTCTTTGAAGCCCCGCGGCAACCTGTTACAACACCACTTTTACGTCCTGAGGAAGCTTGGGAGGAAGAGAAAAAATCACTCCCTCATCACTTCAAAAATGTGATGAAAGAGGAAGCACCTGAGACGACTTTGGGTGAAGGGGTGACTTTCCGGGGTGAGTTGAGTTTTGAACGCCTACTGCGTATCGATGGAACTTTTGAAGGTGAGTTACTTTCACAAGGAAAGGTGATCGTGGGACCTAAAGGAAAGGTCAAAGCCAATTTGACCTTGCGTGAAGCTGTTATTGAGGGAGCAGTCGAAGGTGATATTACGGTTCAAGAGAAGTTGGAACTCCGAGGGGAGGCTTCTGTAAAAGGTGATATCACTGCGAAGACGATCTGTGTGGATGAGGGTGTGAAGCTTGATGGCCATGTGAAAGTGGGACACGCTGGCTGATGACTAAGCCATAGACAATCGCTCCTAGCTCTTTTTGTAGTAGATTTGCAAGTGTCTTTAAAGTTATTTCCCGCTGCATAAAATCGTCTATGATAAGTATGCGTTTTGCTTCAACCTTTTCTTTAATGAAAAATTGAGGGGACTCTGCTTGGGGCAACTCACCAAATTTCCGTTTGACCAATTTTTTATAAGGCAGAGCAAGTTCTTGAGCAAAGCGTTTGGCTAGATCTTCGCTTAGATTAGGTATCCAGAGTTTGCGACTGGGCACGGACGTGACTAAATCCGGCATGGGCCATTTCAATCGAGCAAATTGGATGACTAAGAAGGCAGCGGCGGCCTTTCTCAGACGGTTAGCATCTTGTCTGCGCAGCTGTTGCACAAAGGTTGAGACAGCTTCTATATCGAGAAAACAGGCAGAGCGGTTTTTGCCTGTGTTCGGAAGAAATTCGAAGAAGAGACTGCAAGTTTCACAAACAAGCTGTTTTGTTGGACATTTACAGTGAAGGCAGAGGGATGGGAACAGTAGATGCATCTTAAGCAAGATAACACTACCAGAAAAATATTGCCAAATCCTTGACTTGAAAACACATTTTATATATCTGTCGAAAGATGGGTGATCAATTTAAATTTAAATGGTGGGCATTAATAGGCGTCTCTCTACTCGCCTTCACAGCTTTCCTAGATGCAACCATCGTCAATACAGCGCTGCCATTTATCCAAACTGCTCTAAAAGCAACTATTATTGAACTGCAGTGGGTAGCTAACATCTTTACCATTGTCTTGAGTATGACAATGATCGCGATCGGTAAATTTGCTGATCTCTGGGGACGTAAAAATTTTTTTTATTTTGGAGTGATCATTTTTGCTATTGCAGCTTTTGGAGCCGGCCTCAGTTCAACTGTTGAAATGCTGATCATATTCAGGGGCTTGCAATCGATTGGAGCCTCTACTATTTATGTAGTTTCTGCTGCATTGCTATCGGATGTTTTTCCGAAGCACGAGCGGGTGCGAGCGATTGGTATTTATGGTGGTGTCACTGGGCTTGGGCTTATGATAGGTCCATTTTTGGGTGGAATCCTGATTAGCTTTCTTGACTGGAGGTGGGTCTTCTGGATTAACCTTCCTCTGATTGGTATAGGTCTTGCTGCTTGCTCATTTAGCATCAAAGGTCAATCACAAAGACAGGTAATCAAAATCGATTGGGTGAGTCTATTTCTGCTTATTTTTGGTTTGGGAGCTTTGATGTATGGAATCATTAATGGAGCGCAGGAGCATTGGATCTCGATTTCAGCATGGATACTGCTTGGGGCGGGAGCTTGTGCGTTGATTTTATTGGTCATCTTTGATGAGCGCCGTAAAAATCCATTGCTGGACTTGCATATCTTTAGGAAAACACTGATTGTGCTAGCTGCTTTAGGATGTTCTCTTGGCGGCGTGGTTTCTACGGTTTTCATGTTTTTTGATCCGCTGTATCTAAGGATACTCCGCGATTTATCTCCTTTCCTAATTGGTCTTTTGATCGCTGTCATTCCAGCTGCTACGGCGCTTATTTCTTTCGTATTTAATCGATCTGTCAAAGTATTTGGGGTCGCCAATCTTCTTTTCTTTGGAATCTTTGCAGCGTTTCTCGCTGCGGCTGCTCATCGGATGATTGAGTTGAACACTCCGCTATTGTATTTGATTATTCCCTTTTTCCTTCTCGGTATTAATTGGGGATTGAGCAATGCGGCGATGATTACGGCTGTCAATCAAGTTATAGCTCCTGGAGAGATTGGGGCAGCGATTGGCACGATTGCGACGATTTGGAATATTGCGGGGTCGATTCTTTTGTCTATAAGCACAGCGGTTTTCCATTTTGTGGAGACTCGTAGTTCTTTTTTACCGGCTTTTCATAGTGCGATGGACACCAATCTTATTTTTGCGGCTCTTATTTTGGCAGCAGCTATTTGGGTTCGAGTTAGATTAAAAAAAACTACATAATACTAGGCAGTGTACCTAAAAAATTAGCTACTGCAAGATACAAGCGATTGTTACCATGCCTGCATAGTTCTGGGTGCTCATCTCGTATCTTGTACCTATCCGTCTAAAGCGTTTGATAAACTGGAAAAAATTCTCCACGAGGTGCCGTTCTTTATAAATATGAGTGTCGTATTCTATTCCCGTCTTTCTAAAGGACCTTGGGGGAATAACCGGATTCGCATCCATCTTTCGTCCCGACTTCCTAAAAAAAGCATGGTAGTGGCTTGTTTTTTTCTCTCTTTGG
>CAZXQV010000174.1:0-2746 GCA_964643195.1 uncultured bacterium
CCATATAGAAGAGGGCCATGAAAGGCACTAACCAAGAAGTCAGCTTGCCAATTGAGCGAATCCCACCAATCAGCACAAGCCCTGTCAATGCGGATAAAATAAGCCCTGTTACCCAAGGAGCGACATGAAAGTAGGAAGAGACAACGGGAGCAATCGAATTGGATTGGACAAGATTACCTGTTGTAATTGTAGCAATAGCACCAAAGAGTGCAAAAAAACCAGCTAGCCACTTCCAGTTAAGACCGTTGCGGATATAGTGCATCGGTCCGCCAGCCATCTCACCTTTATCATCTACATTCCGGTATTTCACGGCTAAAAGAGCTTCGGCGTACTTCGTTGACATCCCGATCATAGTGGTTATCCAGAGCCAAAATAATGCTCCCAACCCGCCCATCGTTAGAGCAGTCGCAATCCCAGCAATATTGCCGATACCAATTGTTGCAGCCAAAGCTGTCATCAGCGCTTGAAAATGGGAAATATCCCCTACATGGGTATGGTCATGCTTGCTGAAAGCGAGTTTGAGAGCGTAGGGAAGACGAGTGAACTGGACGCCTTTAAGCTTCCAAGTGAGGAAAAGACCCACCCCCATCAGGAGGACAAAGAGAGGCTGCCAAATCCAAGCATCTATTCTCTGTAGAATTTCCACTATCATAGTAGAGAGATTCTATACTCTTTTCAATTGAAAGTCAATTTTTAGAGTGAATAAAATATTTTTTATATATAGAGAAAACTCTATAACAAAAGCGAAAAATTTGCTATCGTTGCCCTCCATGTCAATCTTTCAAGAAATCACAACTAGATTGCCGACCCCAGAGGAGCTCTTTATCGATATTCCTCAAACGGGTAGGCAATTTGATTTTGTGATGAAATCCCGTGAAAAAGCCGAAGCTATTCTTCAGGGAAGGGATAAACGGTTGATGTTGATTATTGGACCCTGTTCGGTGCATGATCCGCAAGCGCTACTTGAGTATGCCGAGAAATTTAAAGAGCTTGCTGAAGAGGTTGAAGAGCGTTTCTATTTAGTTTTGCGGGCTTATTTTGAGAAACCTCGGACAACGATTGGTTGGAAGGGTTTTTTACTCGATCCCGCTCTCGATGGCTCTTATGAAATAGAGAGGGGTGTGCGAGAAGTAAGACAGCTGCTTTCCGATCTTACAGATTTGGGTGTGCCGATCGGCAGTGAGATTCTCGAACTGCTGACATTCCCTTATTACAGTGATTATCTTGCTTGGGGTTGTATTGGAGCGCGCACAAGCAGTTCGCCGCCACATCGTCAATTGGCAGCAGGCTTGCCCTTTCCTATGGGTTTTAAGAATAGTTTAGATGGCAATGTAGACACTGCGATTCAGGGAGTCATTGCGGCGAATAATGCGCACTCTTATTTAGCGATCGGGATTCAGGGTCAGCTGACGAAGCTGTATGGTGAGGGCAATCGATTAGCACATGTGGTGTTTCGGGGAAGCGAGCATCGTCCTAACAATCACCCGAAAGATATTGAACAAGTAACAGAAAAATGTAAAGCTTTTGCTGTTTGTGATAAAGTGTTGATTGACTGTTCACATGGCAACTGTTTTAAGAACTATTTGGATCAGATACCGGCATTTAGATCTGTATTGGAGCAGAGCATTAGCAATTCGCATATAGCGGGGGCGATGTTAGAGAGTCATTTATTTGCGGGGAATCAGTCTATTTCTTCGAATTTAAAATACGGAGTATCGATTACGGATCCCTGTCTTGATTGGGCAACGACCCGTGACCTCATCTTAGAGATGTTATAGTCCATTCAGCTGAAAAGCTTCTTGGATTGCTCTATCTGCTGGGTGATCAGGCTGCCACTGTATGTCCTGATTTCGACTTTGTACAATTTTTTGATTGGCTCGCTCCAGCGAACCAATCAAAAAGTTGTACAAAGTCGACGTATCAACAAGATCGGTTACGCCCTCTATGCAGCTCAGATTGGTAAGATGCATGAGCACGCGAAAGTACTGAGTGGCATGGGGAATGCGAAGGTAATTGAAATTCGAGAAAATGGCAGAAGCGGAACTTATAGGGTTATTTACACAGTAGAAATGAAAGATTTTATTTTTGTTTTGCATGCATTTCAAAAAAAATCAAAATCAGGGATAGCAACTCCAAAACAGGAGCTTGATCTATTGAGAGAGCGCTTGAAAGATGCCAGAGTTATTTTTAAACGTTTGGTGGAGAAAAACAAATGACAACAAAAAGACCAAAAAAAAGGAGATTGCAGACGTGGAGTATGTCGAAAGTTCTGGCAATATTTTTGCTGATCTTGGAGTACCAAATCCTGAAGAAGCATTAGCAAAAGCAGAAATTGCTTTGAAAATTTGTGAAATCATCAAGAAAAAGCGGCTGACTCAAGCACAGGCAGCAAAAATCCTTAAGATCAGTCAGCCAAAGATTTCTCTGCTTCTTCGCGGCTACCTAACCAATTTTTCATTAGAAAGACTCTTACGCTTCTTAAACGATTTAGGACAGGATGTCTATATTTCAATCACTTCCGCTCCTCGCTCTAAGCATGGGACCACAAAAATTGGAGATATTCCTTCTAAAGCTCGAATTGCTGCCAGAATCGTGCCGCGGTAGCCGCGGCTCCTTTCATATATCTATGTTGCTGTTCATCAACGCAGTTGATTGAACGCAACATAGGCGTTCTAAAGCTCGAATTGCTGCCAGAATCGTGCCGCGGTAGCCGCGGCTCCTTTCATATATCTATGTTGCTGTTCAT
>CAZXQV010000175.1:0-2739 GCA_964643195.1 uncultured bacterium
GCTCCTCTTCCATACCAGTCATTTCGTTCTTAACAACGATGATACGCTTGTTCTTCTGTACACCGCGGAAATCAATCACACCATCAATCTTGGCGATTTCAGCAGCATCTTTAGGTTTACGCGCTTCGACAAGTTCAGCTACACGAGGTAGACCCCCTGTAATATCCTTTGTCTTAATTGCGCTGCGTGGCAATCGAGCGAGTGAACGGCCAGCTTTGACTTCTTCCTTTTCTTCAACGCCGATGATCGCACCTGCAGGAATCGCATAAGTTCCAACCAGTTCTTTGAACTCATTGTCAGAATAGATAGCAATCTGAGGATGTAATTCACCTCTATGCTGCTTCACAATCAATTCCACTAGACCGGTCTGAGCATTCGTCTCTTTTTCAGTGGAAATACCCTCTACCAAATCTTCGTATTTCACAAAGCCAGGGCGGTCACAGATAATTGGAATGTTGTGCAGCTCAATCTCAGCAATTTTAGACCCCTTCTTGACCGGGGCTCCATCTTCAATCAAGAGCTTCGCACCCACTTCAAGCTGTGCAGATTGCAAAGGTTCGATCGACTTTGTAGAAAGAAGCTTTTTGTAGTCCTGCAGAGTTCTGCCTTCATCGCGTACCAGGTGCATCGCTCCATTCTTATTCAGAACAAGCCAGTTACCATCTTCATCTTTTACAGTACGTAGATCTAGGTAGATCACTACACCTGTTTCCTCAGCAACCACTTCAGGTGAGAAGCTGGCAGAAGCGATACCACCCAAGTGAAATGTTCTCATCGTTAACTGCGTTCCAGGTTCGCCGATCGACTGAGCAGCAATTGTACCGACAGATTCACCCATGCCCACCTTGCGGCCGTTAGCGAGGTTGATGCCGTAACACTTGGCACAAATGCCGCGACGGCTCTCACAAGTGAGAGCTGAGCGGATCCGTACCACTTCAATACTAGAATCATCGATTGCTTCAGCTTGAGGCAGCGTCAAAATATCACCTGCAGAGCACAGTTTCTTTGTGCTATCACCAGGCTGATAGATGTCATCAGCTGCTGTACGACCAAAGATTCTATCTTTAAGCGGTAATAGCTCTTCTGTGCCTTGGCGAATGGCAGAAACTTCAATTGCATTGAGTGTTCCGCAGTCTTCTTCAGTGACAATCACATCCTGTGCAACGTCTACTAGACGGCGTGTTAAGTATCCAGAGTCAGCAGTTTTTAACGCTGTATCTGAAAGACCTTTACGCGCACCGTGTGAAGAAATCGAATATTCGAGAACAGTCAAACCTTCACGGAAGTTTGATGTAATCGGAGATTCAATAATCTCACCAGTTGGCTTGGCCATCAAACCACGAAGCGCTCCAAGCTGCTTCAACTGTGATTTGTTACCACGAGCACCAGAATCAATCATCAAGAATAGCGGGTTGTGTCTTGAATCAGTCACTTTAGCGACTTCCTTCACAAGCTCTTCTGACAAACTGTCAGAAACTTCTGTCCAAATACTAATGATCTTAGATTTGCGCTCACCATCTGTGATAATACCATCTGCATACTGCTTTTTCACAAGACTCACGCGTCTATGAGCTTCGCTGATCACTTGCGCCTTCTTCTCTGGGATCTTAACATCTTTAATACCCATAGAAACACAGGCTTTAGTCGCATGCTGGAAGCCTAGATCTTTCAGGTCATCTAGAAACTTCACAGTTGCCTCAAGGCCTACTTTTTTGTAACACTCAAGGATCAAAGTACTCATGCGCTTACTTGGCATGCTATAGTTTTGAAATCCAAGCTCTTTAGGCACGATTGTGTTAAAGATCACACGTCCCGGAGTGGTTTCAATGATGCCACCCTCAACTCGTAGTTTGATCTTTTCGTGAGTATGCAAACCATGACCTGTTTCATCTAGACGATTAGCTTTGCGTCCACTCTCTTCAAAACCGACATAGTCATCTGCAGCGGCAAGAGCGAGCAACACCTCTTTCTCATCGCGAAAAATCTTTGTCTTTTCTGGGAAGTAGACTGGATCAGCCATTAGATAATAAAGGCCTAGAGTCATGTCCTTAGAAGGAATAGCAACTGGTTTTCCAGATGAAGGCAAGAAGATGTTATCTGGTGCCATCATCAGTACTTTTGTTTCTAGCTGTGCTTCCAATGAAAGAGGCACGTGAACCGCCATTTGGTCACCGTCGAAGTCCGCGTTGAATGCAGCACAGACCAGTGGGTGAATTCGAATCGCTTTTCCTTCGATGAGGACCGGTTCAAAAGCTTGAATACCCAATCTGTGTAGAGTAGGCGCTCGGTTTAGCATCACGGGGTGACCCTTAATGATCTCTTCGAGCACGTCCCACACTTCTACATCTCCGCGTTGAATCATCTTTTTAGCACTGCGGATGGTGTATACATGTCCGAGATCTTTCAATCTCTTGACGATGAAAGGCTCAAAAAGCTCCAATGCCATCTCTTTTGGGAGACCGCACTGGTTGAACTTCAGTTCTGGACCGACGATAATGACAGAACGGCCAGAATAGTCGACCCTCTTACCAAGTAGGTTTTGACGGAAACGACCATTTTTACCTTTCAACATTTCTGAAAGAGACTTGAGCGGTCTATTGCCAGCACC
Organism: uncultured bacterium; assembly: GCA_964643195.1. Taxonomy (GTDB): domain Bacteria; phylum Chlamydiota; class Chlamydiia; order Chlamydiales; family JAAKFR01; genus JACKPM01. Next base: position 2,609 of record CAZXQV010000175.1, read on the forward strand.
CATCACTGGATGGCCATGACGACCGTTGTCAAAGAGAGCATCAACAGCTTCCTGCAACATTCTCTTCTCATTGCGGACGATCACTTCAGGTGTTTTCAGACGAAGAATAGCCTTGAGACGGTTATTTCTGT
>CAZXQV010000176.1:0-2727 GCA_964643195.1 uncultured bacterium
TTACATCATCGATGAAGTGCATATGTTGACTAAAGAAGCGTTCAATGCGCTTCTAAAAACTTTGGAAGAGCCACCTGCACACGTTAAATTCTTTTTTGCCACGACAGAGCCTCACAAAATTCCAGCGACCATTTTGAGCCGTTGCCAGCGTTTTAACCTCAGACGGATAGCTAATGAAGATATTGAAAAAAAGCTTTCTGAGATTTGTGAAGAGCTCAAGACTGAGGCTGAGCCTCGAGCGTTATCGATGATTGCCAAAAGAGCAGAGGGGAGTCTGCGCGATGCTGAATCTCTACTTGATCAAGTAATTGCCTTTGAAGAAAATAAGCTCACTGAACAAGTAGTCTGCGATGTGTTGGGATTACCACCGCAGGAACTACTTTTTCAGCTGGACGCGGCTGTTTTGCAAACAGATTATAAGGCTGCTTTTGAGATTGTTCATGTAATTTAGACAACGGGCAAGAACTGTTTCTCATTTCTTGAGGAGTTGATGCAGCATTACCGTTCGCTTTTATTGATTAAAACAGGGGTGCACTCTCTGGATGAGCTTTTGGTTTCATCGGTGCGGATCTATTCTGAGGGGCAGCTGTTGGATATTATGGATTTGCTTTCGAAGGCAGAGCAGACATTGAAGTCAGCGCCTTCTGAAAGGATTGCGATTGAGATGGTGCTTCTGCAGATCATTCAGACTAAGAAGCGGATTAGTAATGCAGAGTTGCTTGAGAGATTAGAAGCGAATGGAGTGCAACCTCACAAAGAGATGCCCAAAGCTGAAACTCCGCCGGTTCAACCTACTCAAGCAATGAGTAAAGTTGAAGTTGCGAAACCTCCTAAAGAGGTAACCAAAATTCAAGCAGTTCCACCTACCAAAGAGATGAGCCAAGTTGCGCACTCTTCTAAAGAGACAACTGTGAACACTCAAGCGAAAGAGGTGGAAAAAGTTGAAGTTACGCAACCTGTCGAAGATTTGAAGAAAACTCACTTGACGCTAGACCGTGAAACGCAGAGTCGAGTGGATACTGTGATGCGTTTTGCAGCAAAAGAATTAAATGGATCATTAAGGAGACAATAGTGGGAAGCGGTTTTGCCAAAAGGAAGAAAGAAGCCAAAAAGATGCAACAGCAGATGCAGGAGATGCAGCAGGTGATGAAATCTGCTACTGCAACGGGTACAGCTGGCGGGGGTCTTGTTACGATCACTCTTACGGGTGAACATGAGATGAAGAAGATTGCGATCAAACCAGAGTGTGTGGATCCAGAAGATGTGGAAGGGCTTGAGGATTTGATCCGTGCGGCTTACAGCGATGCGATGAAGCAGCTTGAGAAAGAGACTCCAAACCTCAGTAGTTTGCCTGGAATGCCTTTCTAATGATTTCGAGATCAATCCCTCCGAAAAGTGTTCATTATAAGCAGGGAGAGTGGGATCTTGTTTTGCGTCCATTTGATCCTGAGGATGCTGAAAAGTTTCAGCAGGCATTAGCTGTGACACTTCCAGACCTTTATCGATATATGCTCTGGCCTGTGCAGGAGTGGAATTTTCAAGACTGCCTCGAATCAATGGTCAAAATGCATGGAGAGTATTTCATGGGAACCGTCTTTGAATGGGGCTGTTTCGATGTAAGAACCGGCGCACTTTTAGGATCTGTGGGGATCATGCATACAAATCCATCCAATCCTGACAATTGGGAGATTGGATATTGGGTGACATCGACTCATACAAAGCGAGGACTTGGAACCTTAATCACACAAATCATTTCTGCGGTATCGATTCTCTGTTTAGGGGTCAAGAGGTTGCAGGTAGGCTGTATAAAGGAAAACCCGGCAAGTCGGCGTGTGATTGAAAAATGTGGTTTTAAGTATGAGGGAACGTTGCGTCGTTTGTTCCCTTCTCCTCCTGAAGAGCGCATCAAAATGGGAGCGATTGCTGCAGACGAAGATCTTTTGTATTCTATGCTGCCTGAAGAGCTTTGTGAATTAGATTGGTATCTCTCTATTGCAAAAGCGACGCATATTTTACCTTTTCATGGGCCTGCTATATCCCTCGGACAATTCCAAATAAGGATACCGCAATAATAAGGAATAACGTAACGTGAGGGTCAATAGCCTATTAAAAATTCAAATCAGCAATTAAGAAGCCATTTCCTTGGGTCCATTAGACCCATGATTGACCCCTCCTAAGTCAGTCAATATTTTTAATATTAACCGACTAACGAGCGATCCTCCTTCCACTTTATTTTTTGCTGTTCAATATTTTTTACTGTTCAATATATATTGAACAGTATATTTTAGTGAACAGAAGGAGGTCTCATTGAAAGGCTATTTCCTATTAAGTTCTAATGAAGATCCAGCAGAAGGGAATGTCTATGCAGACAAGTCTTCCCTCGTCCTTGATTGGCTGCTACGTGTTGGACTATATAAAGAAATATTTTCATTAAGAGAAGTTGTCAAAGAAACGGGAGTGAGCCTCGGCTTGGTTCAACGTGTTTTCAACATTCTGGTATTGAAAGGACTTCTACAAGTTGAGGGGATAAGGACGGCAAAGAGATTCTCGTTTAAAAAACCAAAAGAGCTTTTAGAGAGCTGGTTAGAACACTATAGCATCGTGAAAAAATGCAAAATCAGAACGTACACTTCTGCTCTTTCTGGAAGATCAGAATGGTTCAAGGCTTTAAATAATACCATTCATAAAAAATAAAGTCATAAATTAGCCCAAGATCTAGAGCAGAGA